>JAQWLN010000144.1 GCA_029247265.1 Fuerstiella sp. | reverse complement strand
CAAAATCTGCCATCGTTTGTGGTGCTGCTGACGAAGAACACGTTTCACCAGGCGCAGCCACTGTACGACCGACTATGGGGCAGCGGTTTTCTGGCATCGAAGTACCAGGGGGTAAAGTTTCGCAGCCAGGGCGACCCGGTTCTCTACCTGAATGATCCGACCGGTGGCACAGACGCAACTCGCCGAGCCATGCTGGACCGTCTGGCAAAGCTGAATCAACTTCGTGAACGTCAGATCGGTGACCCGGAAATTTCATCACGTATCGCTCAGTACGAAATTGCGTATCGCATGCAGACATCCGTGCCGGAGCTGGCAGACACGTCCGATGAACCGGAGAGCACTTTTCAGCTGTATGGAGATGAGGCCAGGCAGCCGGGCTCTCATGCTGCCAATTGCCTGCTGGCTCGACGACTGGCCGAACGCGGAGTTCGCTTTATTCAGGTATTTCATCGTGGCTGGGATCATCACAGCAATGTTCAGAAGTACCTGCCGACGCTGGCGAAGGAAACCGACCAGGGTTCGGCGGCTTTGATTGCAGACTTGAAGCAGCGCGGCATGCTGAAAGACACGCTGGTGGTCTGGGCGGGAGAATTTGGCCGGACCGTCTATTCACAGGGAAATCCGCAGACGTTTGGCCGGGATCATCATCCTCGCTGCTTTTCCATCTGGATGGCTGGCGGCGGAATTAAGCCGGGTATCAGTTACGGACAGACAGATGATTATTGCTACAACATCGCTGAAAATCCGGTTCACGTACACGACTTCCACGCGACCATGCTGCACTGCCTTGGTGTTGATCACGAACGCCTAGTGCACCGTTTCCAGGGCCGTGACTACCGCCTGACAGACGTGCATGGACAGGTGGTCCGGGATATCGTGACGTAGTCCTTCGTCATGACTGCGCAGCCACTGTTACATCGATTGGTGATACGGGATCTGTATATGCATCACTGTATTGTGTTCACTGCGATCAGTCTGCTGCTGACGCCAGCAATCAGAGCGAACGATGCACCAAACGAAGATGGTTACTGGCTCTGCCATACCATCAATGGCGATCCCAAAGATCATGGCCCTGACGGAGTAACGGTTCGTGACTTCAATGCCGACGGACGACCGGATCTGCTGGTGCCCTTCGAACAGGGAGGATACAGCCGCATCTACTGGCACCCGGGTAACGAATCGGTCAGGGACGAATCAAAGTGGACGTACATCCAATTTCCGCACGGCGGTGAAGACGCGGGTGCAGGAGACCTTGATGACGACGGCCACGTCGACATTGTTCTGAACGGGGGCATCATCTATTTCAATCCCGGTCCTGAGATGGCCGCGTCGGCATCCGAATGGCAGTTGATGATACTGTTCAAAACGGAGGCCCGCGTTCCGATTGTGCTCGACGTGAACAACGATCAGAAGAATGACCTGCTGGTCGCAGGGTCGGTTCTTTATCACTGTTCGGCTGCGGACAGGCGAACGGCCACCAACTGGCAGCGTGTCACACTGGGGAAAACGACCTGGGCCATGAACGCGATTCCACACGACATGGACCGTGACGGCGACGTGGACATTGTCGTAGCGGACCGCAACGGTGCCGGAACGGTCTGGTTTGAGCACCCGGACGACAACCCGCTGCGTGAGTGGGACCGGCATATCGTTGATGACTGCACTCAACTGTCATTTATGAAGGTTGCGGATGTCGACGGCGACGGCAGACATGACCTTGTCATCACAACAAAGCGAAAGTCCGGCGCCACGACTCAGCCGTTTGTTGAACTGCTGCGTCGAACGAACGACCACGGCCACCCGACCTTTGACCACCTCCGCATCCGTCCGCCCAGCGGCGATTTCCCGAAGGGTGTGAATGTCGCCGATTATGACCAGGATGGCAAGAACGAGATCTTTGTGCTGCCAAAGGGAAGTGGCGAATGGTTAACTGAATATGCAGACGAGCCGAAAGATACACAGGACTGGAACGACCACTCCAGACCGCTGGAAATCAACGGCTGGCAATCTCGGAAAAAGATGGACGACGTCGTTCATATAGACATGGACAACGATGGAGATTGGGATATCGCAACCACCGAGGAAAACTCCGGATGGGGTGTCATCTGGTTTGAGAATCCGTGTGTGGGCAGGTCGAATCCGGCAAAGAAACCACAACACGCCGGCCAGTCCGGTGACGATGTCATGACCGCCATTTTCGATGGAAAAACGCTGAACGGCTGGCATGCGGTCCCGAAGAATTGTGCTTCCGACTGGGGCGTCCGCAATGGAAGTATCGTGGGACGGGGAAGTGCAGATCGGCTGGCATACCTAGCATGGCATGACCAGCACCTCACGGATTTTGAACTGCATCTGCGTTATCGCCTGATCGGTGATGGTAACAGTGGAGTTGAAATCCGTTGTCGTCCGGATCAGAGCGGCAAGAGGCCCTTTGAAGGCTATCACGCCGACTTCGGCCACGTCGGCATCGGCCCTCACATTCTGGGCGCATGGGACTTTCATTTTGCTGAGCGGACAGAATATCCGTGCTCTCGCGGAACCCGGCTGACTGTCGGCCCGGACGGCAGCTTCGCGTCCGATAAGATCAATCAGCCGCTAACATTGGCGGACGTCAGAAAGAATGGCTGGAACGACGTACATATTGTCGCTCGAGGAACACAATTTCGGTTCTACATCAACGGCAAACTTGCGTCTGAATTCACCGATAACGCCAAAGACGGTCGACTTGATGACGGAGCCATCGCGCTGCAGATTCACGACAGGGGAATGACGGTGGAATTCAAAGATGTGCGAATGAAACGGCTGACGTCGCGTTGACGCGATGACAGTTAAAGACAGACGAAAGATGGCGTGCCAATTTCGTGGCTGGCCAGAGGCATTCCCGGAAATCACCTAAGTCCCTGCAGAAAAGTCGGACCGCAAAACGATGACAACAAGAATCACGTGGCTGGGACATTCTGCTTTCCAAGTGGAAACGTCCGGCAAGTCTATCCTGATCGACCCCTTCTTCGAAGGAAATCCCGTCGCACAGGTGTCCGCCGATGACGTTAACGCGGACGTCATCATCGTGACTCACGGCCACGGAGATCACGTGGGAGACACCGTGGCGATCGCAAAACGGACTGGTGCCCTAGTGATTTCCAATTTTGAAATTGTGACATGGCTGCATAACCAGGGCGTTGAACATGCTCACCCCATGCATATCGGTGGCAGTCATGCGTTTGATTTCGGAACGGTCAAACTCACGATCGCTCATCACGGATCCTCTCTTCCGGACGGCAGTGACGGTGGCAACCCGACGGGTGTCATTCTCAAGACAGCGGGCGGCAACCTTTACTTCGCCGGCGATACGGGCCTGTTTGGGGACATGAAACTGATCGGCGAAGAAAACCTCGCCGTGGCCGTCATCCCAGTGGGAGACAATTTCACAATGGGACCGGACGATTCGATCAGGGCAACTCAGTTTCTACAACCAAAGACCGTGATTCCGTGTCACTTCGATACCTGGCCACTGATTGAACAGGACGTGGACGACTGGTCCCGACGAATAGCTGCTGAAACAACCGCGCGACCCACTGTCCTGCAGATCGGTGAATGTTTCGAGCTATAAACCCAGTACGTTGGCCTGATGATCCTGAGCGACAACGTCTGCGAATGGATGTTTCGTACAAGTGGGTGACTTCGCGGTTGGCATGTCACCGCTGCCTTTGTACCCTTCGCCACGAGTCAGTCAGTTGGCTGCAAAAAACACTCGGGAAGGAACCGATGCCCTCAGTCCCAACCAAAATTGATGGTCCTGTTGTCGTCATTGGCGACGTACACGGGCAGACATCGAAGCTGCAGCAAATTGTGAAAAAGCTGGCCACCGTGCCGGACATCAACCAGCGATGGATTGTGTTCATCGGCGATCTTGTCGACCGCGGCCCGGACTCCAAGGGCACCATCGACGCTTACTGTCAGCTGGCGGATCAGCACGATAAAGTCACGTGGGTTTGTGGCAATCATGAACTGGCGATGGCCGGGTCAATAGGGTTGATCAACGTGCCGGATTTTGTTGACTGGCCAGGCCGCTGGCTGCCGCATTACGACTCGGATAAGACATTCGCGTCGTACGGCGTGCCATTCGGCGAACTGGACGCACTGCGAGAAGCACTTCCGGAACGACATGCGCAGCTGATGTCGGACCTGCCGTGGAGTGTTGAGCACGCAGAATACCTGTTCGTACACGCCGGGCTGGATAATAATCTGCCGTTTGAAATGCAGGTCAATATCCTGCGTCAGCGAGACTACAGCCTGGCGCATCCGGCATGGCTGTACGATAAACAGTTTGTGCACACCGGTCCGGAAAGAGATTGTCCTGTAACCGTCGTTGTCGGACACGTGCCGTTGCCGCAGGTGCATTTTGGTGACCGAGTCATCGGAACAGATACCACCGGTGGCTTTCAGGGCGAACTGAGCTGCGTCTTACTGCCCGAAAACGTGGTGATTACGTCGGGAGACGACCCACCCGGCGGTTATCAGCAGCCGCAGATGGTGCCCACGAAAAAGAAAGCGTGGTGGCAGGCCTGGTGATCCAGATTTGCGTGATATCACCTGAATCTCAGCGCCCCAACCGGCAGAAAAGGCCGAAGTTTTAAAGCCGGGCTTTCCCCAGATACCCGGTTTTATTAGATTCCCCAAAGTTTACTTACATACTCGTTTTGACTTTCGGCCGAAGCTGCCGGTCTCTACCAGGCATTTTGTGTCGCGCATTGATCGCACGGATTCCATTTCATCAGGCGTTCCTGCAGCCTTTATGCGTTCACTCGCATGAGCATTGCAGTCGCAAACGGGAACGGGCATTGTCCTGCGGCGTCGTCACTCGAACATGGTGGTAATCAGATCGTCGGGTTCGCGTGGAAGCCGGTCAGGCGGTGATTCGGAACAACCGTTCCGTAACCACGGTGAAATTTCCCGTTAGTTAGTTCTGTCGTGTTGGTTGGAAGGGATTCTGGGCAATGCCGTTTGAGCCTCAGCGCTTTGTTCACGCTGCCAATATTCGTCTGGACGTACCCGTCAGCGTTCATTTCTCTGAACAGTTGACCGACGAATTACGTCACGCACTCGAAGACGCAACTCTGACATCGTTCGATTCGGTCGTAGTGACCTGCATCGATCGGAAGGTGGATTTCCTGCTGTTGTCAGGCAACGTCTTTCTGGAAGCAGATCGGAGTCTACGAGCACGATTGACCCTGCTGAACGGCTTTCGAAAGCTCAAGGCGAAGCAGATTCTCGTTTTTGTTCTGCCAGGAGATGCAGACCCGGCTGAAGCGTGGCGATCTATTCCGGAACTGCCCGACAACGTGACCGTCTGCTATAGCTCGAGTCCGGAGCCTGAGATTCTGGCACGCAATAACCGAGTGATCACGACCGTCACCGTGTCCATGTGGTATGGCGAAACGGATGCATTCGGTATTCGAGTCATCGGACGTTCCGAAGATGGACAGGAACCGTTTCGCATTGGTATTGTCAGCAAGGCAAAGTACGACGAATCCCGTCGGATGGCTGCGCTGTCATCATCGACCGAAGATGAATTTCTGAAGGTGGCCATCGGTCAGCCAACAGAAAATTCGCTGGCCAGCGACGCAGACGTTGACCAGCAACCTCAATCGTCTGTGGAAAACACGTCCACTGCTGCTGAAACGACGGCAGAGTATGAAGCGGGGTTCCGCGACCACATCAATCAGTTGATGACGGAAGGCCGTCTTAACTATGTCGCGTTCATGGGCGAACTCGATCGCCTGACGCTGACTCTGGAATCCGGTCGAGTTCACTGCCCTGGAACCACACAGCCCCGCAGTCAGCTGGAAGCGGAAAGCGGACAGTGTTCACTGGTGCAGGTTGATACGGCCGGCAAAACAACCATCGAAGAAATCAACACCAGCGCCGTTGACTGGAAGAATATCGACCTGAACGTGGACACCGATGCCACGCTGAACAGTTCCCTGAAGCAGATGAAATCGTTGCTGCTGCAGCAACCTCGCAGCAAGTCAGACCGCATCTGGGCGGTGCGATGGACAGTGCGTGGTCCACTGCCGGTGCTGCATGATTTCATGGAATCAGACCTGGAACTGACCGTCGCGGTAGAGCTGGAAGAACTGCAGGTCGACGGTCGAATAATCCGACTGGTTCATCAGGTCAGAACATTACCCGATCCATGGGAAGTGCCGGAAAAAGAATCACTGGGACAGCAGTACGCAGATCTGCTCACCGAAGATGCGATCGTCTCGCGTCGACGGCTGATGAACCTGGTCCGCAAAGACACCAGCCTGTCTGACGGCTGGCGTCAGCGTTTTGTGGAACTGGTGGCTGGTGTCGATCGCGAACGCATTCTGGCGCGCATGCGAATTGAAGGTGCCGACTGGTTTGTATCGGACCTGAAGGACCTGCTGCCGGATTTTGACGACTATGACGAGGATATTCTGCAGGACGAAGCCGTCGAAGAATACGGATTAACAGGGGACCATGCCGAAGCCGCTGGAGAAACTGCCGTAGCGATATTGACGGAAGTGGCGGCCGAAGACGCCGGAATGCCGCAAGGCGAAACAGACGCTGAACACGAAACAGACGCTGACCACGAAGAAGACGAAATCGAATGAAGATTACAGAAATCGACATCGACCGGTTTCGCATCTGGCGAAGTCTGCTGTTGAAGCTCAATCCATCGGGGTTGAATGTCATCTACGGCCCCAATGAAGCCGGTAAAACCACGGTCATGCGTTTCGTGCGCTCAGTGCTGTATGGTTTCGATCCATTGGGGGAAGAACCGGCATGGCATCGTCCGGAAGACGACCAGCCATGGAATGGTTCCCTGCGTTGTGACCACGCAGGGCGTACCTGGCGAGTCACTCGCAAAGCCCACCAGACACATCGTGGAAAACTCAGAATTTCCGGTGGGCCGGACGACCTGACCAAAAACGATGCGTTGAACCTGCTGTTGTCCGACACAGACGAACATATCTTCAACGATGTTTTCGCGGTCGGCGTCCGAGAATTGCAGCAACTTTCAACACTCGGCAGCTCGAAGGTGGCTGAGTATATCTACGGTTTGTCACTGGGACCGCAGGGACGACAATTACTGGCATCGCTGGGGTCAATCAATGAACGCCGCGGCGCCTTGTTTTCGGAAGACGGACGTGAAGGGCAGCTGCCGGAACTGTTCGATCATTACAGCGAACTGTCGGTGTCTCAACAGACTAAGGGTGAAGCGCGTGAGAAACACGCGGGGCTGGTACGTCGTCGTAGTGAATTGACCACAGCGATTGACGAGCTGCAGACTCGAGAAGGCCAGATCGCTGGTGAGCTGCGCGGACTACGATTTATCAGCAACTGTTATAAGCCATGGAAGAAGATACGCGACTTTCAGGCAGAACTGTCTGCGATCCCGCAGATCAACCACAACCCTGACCAGATACTCGAACAACTGGACGCCTGCGAACGGGACCTTCAACAGCACACAACGCGCCGCGAATCACTCTCGGAACAGGCCAGTCAGCAGCAAAAACAGGCCGACCGACTGCAACTGGACATGCGATTCGAAAAAGATCGCTATGCCATTCAAAACCTTGTCGAACAGTCTGAATGGCTGCGCCAACTGGACGAACAGATTCGGACAGCCGATGAACGATCCAGCGAGTCCAAGCGTGAGCTGGATTATCAGCTCACGGAGATGGGACCGGGCTGGACCGTGGACCGACTGAATTCCATCGATACGTCCGCCACAGCACACAACAGCCTGCTGGCGTCAGCTCGCAGATATCAGGGCGCACTTCAGCGTCGTGGTAAGCTGCGGCGCTGGAATCGGTCAATGTCACGCAGAAGCCAGCAGGAACTGGTGGACCTGGAAACCGATTTGCAGGGACTGGGCATCGATTCGATCGAAGAAGCCATTGAGCAGGAACGAACTCGACTGAACGAACTTGAGAATCTCGGACGCCTGCGACTGCAGCGCGAACAGATGGCGTTAAAGATCAAGACGGTTCGCAACGTCATGAGTCGCGTTGACACCGATGATTCCATTCCACTGTGGGTGGATCGGGCCGTTACCGCCATGACATTCATCGCAGCAGCACTGTTCTTTCTTGGTCTGATCACATTTGCAATGGGTGCCGACGCGACCCGCTCACTTGGCGGAGCGCTGGCCGCAACTGCAATCTGCTTTGCCGGCATGATGTGGTGGAGTATCAGGAACGGGCTGAGAAACCACTTTGATAACAAAACGGGAATTCAGCTGGATGACCTGAATGCCGAAGCTCGCGAAGCGGAGAAGAACCTCCGCGTCGTACACGAACGCATTCAGCGAATTCAGTCCGAGGGAATTGCGGGCCAGCACCTGATGAAGGCTGATGCTCCCGGCTCGACAACGGCTGAGCTGGTGGAATGCATCGGTGAATGCACGCGGCATATCACAGAACTGGAGAATCTGCTGCGGCGGCAGGAACGAGCACGACTGCGACGGCAGCGGCTGCAGAAGGTGCGGGATCGTTTTCGAACGGCACAGCAGAATGTGAATGAACGACGACAGGAATGGTGTCAACTGTTGAATTCGCTGGGGCTGGAAGAAACGGTCAAAGTACAGGAAGCTTTCGACTGGTGGCAGCGTATTCAGGAAGTCCGCGAACTGCATTCACAGTGGAGAAACGCAGCGCCCGAAGCTGAGGGTCTGAAACGGATGTTCGAAGGCATGCGAATGCGTGTTGAACAACTGGGTCAGCAGGTGTCACCAGACAGCAGATTGAACTATTCACGCCCACTGGAAGTGCTGACCGTATGGAAGGAACAGCTGAAGACTCATGAGCGTGACCGCCTGGAACGGGAACGGCTGACATCTGAAGCAGAAATGCTGAATCGGGAGGCCGTCAGCGAACAGCATCAGGTGGAAGCGGCCGAGATTCGCCGTGGAGGCATTCTGGCCAGAGCCGGCGTTCTGTCACGGGACGAAGTTCTGCAGCAGCTGGAATGGCAGCAGAAGCGACTCAGCCTGGAAGAAATGCTGTCAACATCTCATGAAGAACTGAACGAAGTCGCATTTGCCGAACCGGAAATCGCGGTTGTTGAAGACGACATCGCCAGATTTGACCCGGCACAGGGACGCCAGTCGATTCAGCTGCTGGAACTGGAACAGACGGAAGTCGAAGAAACACTGAAAGGACACCACGAGGAACTGGGCAGTCTTAAGCAGGAAATAAAGTTGCTGGAAAACAGTCGGGAATCACAAGCGCACCATTATCGAAAATCTCAGGTGGCCGCCGACATTTACAACACTGCTGAAGATTGGCTGGCGCTGCAGATTGAAGAAGAAGCCGTGCAGACGATGCGTCGGCGATTCGAAAACGACAACATCTCCAGCACTCTGACGACTGCATCGTCGTATATGCATCGAATCTCGTCAGGGCGGTATCACAGAATCTGGGGGCCGCTTGGCGAAAACTTCCTGTGTGTGGACGACGAATATGGTCGAACATTCCGAGTCGAACAGCTGAGCGGCGGAACGCGCGAACAGCTGTTTCTTGCGATCCGTTTTGCTTTGGTCCGCGAGTTCGCTCGACGTGGCGTTGAACTGCCTGTCGTCATGGACGACCTGTTCGTCAACTTCGATGAAGAACGAACTGTCGCCGCCGTCGAATGCCTGATGGAGGTGGCCGGCGAAGGCCAGCAGATTCTCTTCTTTACCTGTCACCAGCACCTTGCTGAACTATTCAAGACAAAAGACATCGAACCGCTGTGGCTGCCCGGACACAAGGTAGCCTACGACCTTAATAAGCCCGAAGACGAAGCGGCTGCGTTTATCGGCAACGAAGGCCTGCAGTCCAGAATCGATGTAGCCAGCGCCGGCACGGCCGAAGTGAACGGCCCGAAAAAAGGACGATTGTTTCATCCGAACGCCGACGACCTGTTCGACGATGATCCCGAAACCGGCGCAATCGATGCAACAGACAGCGACGACACGGCAGCAACTCAGCTGAAGAAACAGGCCAGCGGATAGCCCACTGTTAAGAAACGCAGTGGTTTCACAGCACCAGGCGTTCCGCTTCAAAAACCGGGCCTTCGACGCACGTGCGGCGATAGTCCCATGTGCCGTCATCCTCCCGGACCTTCGTCACACAGCTGAAACAGGCCCCGAAGCCGCACGCCATTGGTGTTTCCAGCGATAGCCAGCACTTTACGGATGCATCGCGGCAGACGCCTGCGACAGCTTTCATCATCGGTTCCGGACCACAACAGTAGACATTCACGTCCTGCCCCACGGCGTCCAGCTTTTGCTGCAGCAGTTCCGTCACGAATCCACGGTGGCCGTAACTGCCGTCGTCTGTGGCTACGTCGATCTGCAGTTCCGGCAATGAGAAATCGTCAAGCCCCGACAGATACTCCTGCGAACGAACCCCGTAGCAAAGTGTGACCGATTTCGGACGTTCGATCAGCTGTCGCTGGGGTAAACCGTAGCGTTTCAGACCGAGTGCTTCAGCGGCAACGGCCAGAAACGGCGTTTGACCGATTCCGCCGGCCACGCAGACCAGATGTTCAGAGGCAGGAACGGGAAAGCCGTTTCCCAAAGGCCCCCAGACTTCCACCGTGTCGCCGATTCTCCAGTGAGTCATCAACGACGTAAGCTTGCCCACAACGACAAAGCCGAACTCAATGCCGACCGGACGTCCATCTTCGTCAGCATACGTGTCATACAGTGCAAAGGGCCGTCCCAGCAGGGGGTCACTGCCGTCGGCAGGACGAACCATGAAGAACTGGCCGGGGGTAATTTGTTCCGCCAGTTCCGGCTGCCGCAGGCGAATGGCCCACGTGTCCTTTGCCATTTCCCGAATTCCGTCCACGACAGCAGTATGCTGCCGAGCAGAAAACACCATTCCGGGGAGACAGGATTGTTCTGTTGTGTTCATTATTATTCAGCGATAGCGGACGACCGACCGGGAAGTAATCAGAAAGCGAGTTTAGCAGTAGGCGCTGAATTTGACCATCATCACGTCGTGGTTCTCACGTGTTTGGAACGCCATCGGCCGCCACTGACGGTTCGCCGAAGCACTGCACGCTGAGGCAGAACCGTCAACTCGGGTGGCGGAGTCCCCACCAGTCCTGATTACCTGGCACCGTGCAACATTGATCAAACAACCTCGCAACTCCATGGTCGCTGAATGCCAGAACAACAACCGCTAGGGATCGCAGTCAATTCAACTCGGCCAGAAACTGACTCATTTCTCCGGCTGCGTGATCGTCGCCCTGTTCTTGAGCCTGTTGAATTCCTGACCTGTAGACATCGGCGGCTTCGTCGCTACGTTGCAGGCGGGCCAATTGCTGACCGGCCATCAGGAATGCGGGAACGTATGGCGATTCGTCGGACATTAGCTGCTGGAGCAGCTCAAGGCTGCGATTGTGTTTCGCTTCCTTTTCCAGTTCCATGGCCAGCATATATCTGAGCGTCTGATCCAGAGGATCATCTACCAGCATAGCTTCCAGTTTTTCTCTGCGTGACGCCATTTGTGTTAACACCAATTTCAGTCCGACACTTCCTGATCGAGCAGGACGGCATGGCAGCAATCAAATGCGACACCGCTCGAAGCCCTCAGGCCAATGCCCCTGTTCGCAGCGAGACAGCGAACGAATGCGAATATGAGTTACGGCAGAACTCTATGCGACGATCGTGTCATCAGCAATCGTCTGTGGCCCGACCAGGTGAATGTTGGGACCAATGGTGCACTTGGCGCCGATGGTTACGTCGCCCTCAAGCACAACGCCTGGTTTAATCACCGTATCGCTTCCGATGGTCACAGCAAGATCGATCGACGTTTGCCCGGGATCCACGATCGTTACGCCGCTGAGCATCAGTTCGTTCAGAATCCTGCCCTGGATATGCTGCCGAACTTCGGCCAGCTGAATTCGATTGTTAACGCCGATGGCCTCCTGGATCGTCAGACTGCAGCTGGCGGCAACATTATGACCTTCGTCCATCAGAATCCGGGGACAGTCCGTCAGGTAATATTCGGCCTGCACGTTGTTGGGCTTCAGTTTTCGCAGGGAACTCAGCAGCAAAGGCCCACTGAAGGCATAGCAGCCGGTGTTAATTTCTGTAATCTGCCGCTGAGATTCGGAGGCATCTTTTTGTTCCACAATGCACTCGAAGTCACCCCCAGCATTCCGAACGACTCGCCCCAGTCCCTCGTTGTTCTGCGTATCCGCCGTTCCGATCACGCACGCGGCATTCTGTTGTGCCTGCGCATCCAGCAGTGCCTTTAATGAAGCTCCCTGAAGCAGCGGCGTATCTCCGGCAAGAATCAACACGGAACCGTCGTGTCCCTGCAGTTCCGTTTCTGCCATCATCACCGCGTGCCCGGTGCCGTTCTGTTCAACCTGTTCGGCAAAGACGACGTCGTCATGATCAGACAGCGCGTCACGCACCATGTCTGCCTTGTGACCGACAATCACGATCAGTTTCTCCGCTCCCGCAGTGCGAGCGGCGTCCATGACATATTCGATCATCATCCGACCGCAGACCGGATGCAGAACCTTCGGCGTTTCCGACTTCATTCGCGTGCTCCTGCCAGCGGCAAGAATCACTGCAACGGGAGCACTCATTGGGGATGTTCTACTTTCGTCGTGGACGCTAGAGCTGACAAGCAGCTTCAAAAACCATGCTAACCCAACGCGGTCGCGAAGGATGCCACTGGAACCGCTTCGATTAAAGTCCCTCGCTCACGCTTCGGATTTCCGAATGTCGTGCAAGAGGCATTCTGAAACAGCTTCTAGTACTTCCAGCCCATTCGAGTAATGAAGCCGGTTTGAGGAGAGAATCCCCCGCCAAGACCATAACTGACGTCGCGATCAAAGATCCAGCCGCCTTCGATGAACCAGGAATACATCGCTGCATCCATCCTGACACCCAGCAAAACCCGGTAGTCCTCCAGTTCGACTTCATCCCGCGGAGGCCCGGGAGCCGTGCTAACTTCATAGGCTTCCACATGATACTCGGCGGTCAGGTATAACCACTTGGACCACAGTGCCTCATTGCCAAGAAACACGCTGACCGTTGTCTTGGGAAACATCAGTTGCCATTCCCAGAAGTCGTCTCGGTAGGTCAGACCAGCATACGGAATCACTCGATCTTTGACCCGGTCCCAGTAACCCGCCCCCAGCACCATGCTCCAGTATTGATCAAGCTGGAAAATAAACATTCCGCGACCGTCCAGCTGGAACGCCTCCGAAGAAATCGAGTTTGCGAAATCGGTGTTGATCGACGGTGTGATTCCAAAACTGACACTGAAGGGGCCCGACTTAGGCGTCTCCAGTTCGAAGTCCCACCCAAAACGATAAGCGTGGCCGGGAAGTCCGGGAAAACCCGGCAGGGCAGTGGGGCCGTCCCACAGTCGCAAACGAAACTGATTTGTCCATGTCAGCATCCAGCCCGGCATGAAGGGCCCTGTGTGAGCGAGGTCATAATCAAGATCAAACTGTTCGAAGTGGCCTGAAGCATTGCCCGTCACTCTTGATCCTGGCATTAAGCCAAGGTCCAGGCGGTTTTGCCAGCCCTGTCGATAAGGGCGAGGCCCGTTAGCTCCGAACGTCGTGAACGGAGCCGGCTGCCCGTACGGAGTCGCGCCATACGGACTGCCATATGGTGTGTACGGAGCATAAGGAGATGGCGGAAACTGTTGCGCTCCCGCAAACGGATCCGTACCAACCGGCGGTGAAAAAGCATTCCACGTTGAAGCGTCCGGCATCGTTGGTGCGCCCAATGCACCCTGACCGCCAACGCCCGATTGTACCGGAGCGACTGTTCCGCCAGCCAACGGTGCAGACACGGCTGGTGAGCCGGCAGCGTGAGGCAGAGGCACACCACCTGATTGCCCGCGGAAGACAGTCGTC
>JAQWLN010000139.1 GCA_029247265.1 Fuerstiella sp. | reverse complement strand
TGTTGAGATTCCGCAGAAGGCCTTTCTGTCCGTGTTGGAAGCGAACCGGGACGAGTAATCATGCTGACTGCCGAAGGCTGCGTTGAACGCCGGAAAAATCTCTGGTTACGACTTCCGCAGTCTGTGGAATGGGTGCTGATTGGTGATGCTCGCCACGTTCAGTACTTTTCCGGATTTCGCATTAATCCGATCAGTTTCTCTGCCGACCAACGTTGTCTGCTGTTGCTGCAACGGGGTGGTCACGCAACCCTGCTGGCCGACAATTTTGTGCGACGGACGGCGGTCACTGACCCTGTGGTCGACAACGAAATTATCGTGCCGTGGTATACCCATAAAAAATCGGTCACGAATCGAGATCATGCGCTGCTGACCGCACTGGAAGAATGCCGGCATCTCTGGGCGACAACCAACGGTTTGATCGAAGCTGAAGGCGTGACTCAGGCCGTTGCTGCGGTCGTGGCGGAATCTGTGCTGCCATTGCCAGTCAGCGGCCCCGATCAGTCTCTGGCATCCTTGGGGACATTGATTCGGGAGCTGCGAAGGCGGAAATTACCGGATGAAATCGGTTTGCTGACACGTTGCATGTCAGCCTGCGACGCTGGCCACGCCGCTGCGTTCAAAGCGGCAAAGCAGGGGGCGACTGAGCTGGAGGCCTACATTGCCATTCAGCGAGCCGCCCAACTTGCGGCTGGTTGTGCGTGCCCCGTTTATGGCGACTTTCGTGCCACAAATGCTGAGGCTCACAAGGCCGGTGGACTGCCGACCGAGTACGTATTGCGGGATGGAGACCTGTTCATTGCGGACTTCAGCGTGATCATTCACGGATACCGCAGCGATTTTACGAATACGATCGCTGTTGGCGAACCGACAGATCAGCAGGTGCGACAGTTTGAAGCCTGCCGAGATGCTCTGCTGGCGGCGGAATCTGTTCTGAATTCAGGGGTCCGTGCCAGTGAAGTGTACGAGGCAGCATCAGCAGTGCTGCTGGAACGAGGCTATCCGGCACTGGCTCATCATTGCGGACACGGTCTGGGAATGGAACATCCTGAGCCGCCGATTCTGGTGCCGGAGAGTGACGACGTGCTGCTGGACGGTGATGTCGTTACGATTGAGCCCGGACTGTACGTCGAAGGCGTCGGGGGCATGCGTTTTGAACATAATTATGCGGTGACGGTCTCCGGTGCCGAACGACTCAGCAATCATCACATTGGCCTGACCGAGAGCTGAATCGGCCGCTGATAATCGATGGTGAAACGTACCCGTCTTCTCTGCACCGGCTGACGTGGCGGTGTCCCCGTCTCCGCGCCACAGCGATCGTAACGTATCGAGTATGATGGCTTTGGCATGATGACCAATTCCTGTGGTTGGAAGCGGTCCGGCGAAGGCCTATACTGATGATTCCGGCAGCCACAGACGGTAGCTCATGTCGCAACGAAACACCAACTTACCAGCCGCAGATCGCGCGTTGACACGAATCGTGTCGCGTGGGCAGACGGGTGTGGACCGAGCAGCTCTGGACGCAGGATTGAATGCCGGCGTTTCCATTGGTGGCTGGTGTCCCAGGGGCCGCCGATCAGAAGCCGGGCCGATTCCCGAGCTGTATCCGCTCACGGAAACGGCTGCTCGCAGCTATGCCGTCCGCACGACGTGGAACGTTCGCGATTCTGACGGAACTCTGGTCATTTTGCTGGGTGAGATCAGCAGTGGCACAAAACTGACTCTGGCTGCCGCCCGAGATCAGGGCAAACCGTACAAAGTGGTGCATCTGCGCCCATCAGACGCACCAGGGCTGTTCACGACTGAGAATCCGCCGAATGATCAGATTCAGTCTGTTGTAGACTGGCTGCGTGGCCGTAGAATCCGCGTTCTGAACATCGCGGGGCCGCGCGGAAGTTCGCATACGGATGTTTACAGCGAAGCTCTGGAATTCATGAGTCTGTTGCTGAAACAGATTCTGGATCAGGCCCCGCCGGACTGACAATCCGACCACCGTGACCTGCGGGTTGAAACGTCCCACGTTCGTCAGATTGCGACTCCGTTCCATCGCCTTTCCTGTGTTGCCGTTCGCGCGTCACCTCGCTGTAGTCGACCACAAATTAAATACAAAGAAACTGAAATGTCCGAACAGTACATCATGTCGATTGAGAACCTTACTCGTATGTATGACGAGAAAGAGGTTTTGAGCAACATTTGCCTGTCGTTTTATCCAGGGGCAAAAATCGGAGTGCTTGGTGACAACGGCGCGGGCAAGAGCACTCTGCTGCGAATTCTGGCGGGTGAAGACACGGACTTCATGGGGACCGTACGTCCTGCCAAGGGTGCGAAGATTGGTTACTTTCCTCAGGAGCCACGGCTTGACCCGGAGAAGACGGTTGGTGAATGCGTGGAAGAGGCGGTCGCAGAATCCCGAGCCATTCTGGATCGATTCAATGAACTCAGCATGAAGCTGGGTGAAGACATGTCGCCGGAAGAAATGGACAAAGTGCTGGAGCAGCAGGCAACTATTCAGGACAAGATTGACGCGGCTAATTTGTGGGAACTGGATCGCACTCTGGAGATCGCCGCGGATGCGATGCGTCTACCCGAAGCAGATGCTGTTATTGGTACGCTGTCGGGCGGCGAGAAACGTCGCGTTGCCATGTGTCAGTTACTGCTGATCAATCCCGACATCCTTCTGCTGGACGAACCTACCAACCATCTTGACGCCTCATCCGTAGCATGGCTGGAAAAGTTTCTGCACACGTACGCAGGAACCGTCGTCGCGATTACCCACGACCGATACTTCCTGGACAATGTGGCTGGCTGGATTCTGGAACTCGACCGCGGCCGAGGAATTCCCTACGAAGGCAATTACTCGTCCTGGCTTGTGCAGAAAGGCAAGCGGTTGAAAGAGGAAGAACGCGGCGAAACTCGCAGACAGAAGGAACTGAAAAAGGAGCTTGAGTGGGTCCGGATGTCACCCAAGGCTCGAGCGACAAAGAACAAGGCTCGATTGGATCGCTACAAGGAACTGGCGGCCCAGCAGTACGATACAAAGGACGGCGCGGCTCAGATTCAGATTCCCACCACCCGTAAACTCGGTCAGAAAGTCGTCATCGCGGAAGGGCTGAGTAAGTCGTTTGATGGCCGCATGATTTTCGAAGACATGAGTTTCGACCTGCCGCCGGGGGGAATCGTGGGCATCATTGGCCCCAATGGAGCCGGCAAGACTACGCTGTTCCGCATGATTATGGGCCAGGAAGATGCGGATGCCGGGGCCCTTGCCATCGGTGAAACTGTGGACATTTCATACGTGGATCAGTCCCGAGACGCACTTGATGCCAAGAAGACCGTCTATCAGGAAATTTCCGGAGGCAACGAAGTTCTGGAAGTCGGCAAGGTGGAAATCCATGCACGCAGCTACTGCGGGCGCTTCAATTTTAAGGGCAAGGATCAGCAGAAGTTCGTGGGCGACCTGTCCGGTGGAGAACGTAACCGAGTTCATATGGCCAAGTTGCTGCGGTCGGGCGGAAACCTGCTGCTGCTGGATGAACCAACTAACGATCTGGATATTGAAACGCTGCGAGCGCTGGAAGAAGGTCTGTCCAGTTTCGGCGGCTGTGCCGTGGTCGTTAGCCATGACCGCTGGTTCCTTGATCGCATCGCTACCCACATCCTGGCTTTTGAAGGCGACGGTTCGGTTGTCTGGTGCGAAGGCAACTACCGCAGTTATGAACTGCAGCGCAAAGATCGTCTTGGTGAAGCGTCAGAAACTCCAGTCGGTGGACGATTCAAGCCACTCAGCCGCTAACGTCTGTTGCCGATGACATCATAGATGAAGGGTATCACTGGCTCCGCCAGTGCTTGCTGAGCCGTGCAGCACTGGCAGAGCCAGTGGTACCCATTGAGCCAGAGCCAGTGGTACCCATTGAGCCAGAGCCGGTGGTCCCCGTTGAGCCAGTGGCCGTTGAACGCGGTCGATGGCGAAAGGCATGTTCAATACGGGCGGCGAACGGTTTCTTCTTTGAACTGTACGAATCCCGCCTTTCTGTACATGTGCAGAGCGGATGGGTGATCCAGCGTGCAGGTGTGCAGCCAGAATCGTCTGGGTTGATAGCTCCACGCGGTGTTGATGGTCCAGTTCAAAAACCATGTGCCCAGTCCCTGGCCGATAAAGTCCGCCATCAGCCCAAACTGTATCAACTCCACTTCGTCCGGTTGTCGACGATTCAGTTCGGCGAAACCGACAGGGGATCCGTCGACATGTAGAACATGCACTTTGGTCAGAGGACTGTGAACGATGTCGGCGAGTTCTTTGTCGGACAGATTTCTGCGACTGAGCCAGCGGTAGTCCTCCCCCACGGCATTGTACAGAAATCGATAATACGGAAGAGGCGGATGATCGGCGTGGATCACGGTCAATCCGTCTCGTGGCATGGCAATATTGCGCCGGGGATGAGACATCATTTCCAGGTAGTAGACAGTTATGTCCAGAAGTTCCACGTTGTGCCCTCTGCCGCTGGTGAAAATCGCTCGTTTTGAGATCGTCTACGGTTCTGGTGTCGGTGGTGCAATTCCGGATTGAGGTCCGTTGAACCTCACTCCGATGATACCATGATTCACTAAGCTCCTCATTTCAATGCAAACTGGTCACGCCGGTCATATAATCCTGTCGACTCGGGAGTGTCTGGCCTGAAATGTTCAGTTAAGCAAGCAAGTTCGTGGTGTTGGCACCAGTCGGCGACACCTGGTGATTTGGCCACTGAAGTTTCGGGAGATCAACGATGACAGAACAGACCAGAATCGTTTTCAAAGCCGTTGGTGACATTCTGTTTTATTGCTGGGTCCTCGGGTTCCTGTTGTTGTTCGTTGGCCTTGGTGTGACGCTGCTGATGGGGCAGTTGGTCTACAAGGTTCACGGGCCGATGTTTGGTCTGAGTTCTCATGAAATCGACGTGATCTTCTATTGCTGGCTTGGTATTACGAAGCTCAATGTGCTGACATTCTTCTTTATTCCCTGGCTGGCTATCAAGTTCGTGATAACCAGGCAGGATGGGATTCAGGAGATGAAGTAGCTACCATCATCGGTGCGCGGCTGTGATCGGCGCGATAGACGTATTGAGCCGCAAAACGCCTGTTGTTACGGTTGCTGACGGCGATCGAACGACGAGCCATTCATCGATAACCGCAGCGACGGTTCGCAATTACTGTCGATTTGTGCCCTAGCGTGAATCCATGCTGACGAAACGATTGAAGTCCACAAACGCGATTGTGCCCAGAATAACTTCCGCACACGATAGAAACGGGGAATGAAATGTCACATTTAAAACTGGCGACCGTAATCTTTGCGGTATTGGGGTTCACTGTTTTTGTCTGGGCATCCGAAGCGGACGAACTTCGAGCAAAGGCCGAGGCGATGCGCCGGGAAGCTGCGGAACTCACGGAGCAGGGGCACAGGGAAGAGGCCGAAAATCTGGAACGCAGGGCCATGGCGATGCTTAAGGAGGCCGAACGGCATGCACGCCACCGACCGGAACCGCGTGAGGCTGAGGTGATGGAACTGAAGCGACTGCTTGAGAGACTGCATCAGGAAGAAGAAAATTTACGTCGAGAAGATGGTTCGGACGAACGTATTGCGGACGTGCGACGCGAAGCTGAACATGTTGAACGGGAATTGCAGGAGCTTTCAAATCGACCGCATCGTGAGCATGGCGAGGGGCATGGTGAATTGGGTGAGCGTCTGGAGCACACGCACATGGCCATCGAGCACTTAAAACAGGCCGGGCTGCACGACATTGCCGAACACGTGGCCCAGCGGGCGGAAGCGATGGAACGAGAACTTCATCAGCACCGGCCGCACCATGATGGCGATGTGATGCACGCAGTCATGCAGCAACTGGAGGAGTTGCGCCATGAAATTGGAAAGTTGCGTGATGAAGTGAACGGTCTGCGGGATCGACCTTAATGGGACTGTTCAGCTTTCTATTCGGCAATAGAACTCGGAAGGGTGTCGACGTTGTCACCGATCATATCTGGATGACGACAGACGCTAAGTTTGCGGGAATCGCTAGGGATCTTCAGAAACGTGCCACGTCAGAGCCGGTTGCGATTCTGCTTGTCGCACATTTTCCGGATGTGCTGAAACGATTGAGCGAGCTCGCCACTCAGTCAGTTTCTGTGCCTATTCGAGCCGTCATGGCGGACAGGCTGTCCACTGAATTTGCCGAAGGCCTGGAGCTGGACGAGGCGTCTGTGCTGGAAATCATTGTGGGCGAACGCCATCCATTGTCCGACGTCGACCATGACCTACTGCAGTTTGCCGATGCGTTCCCGTGTCGTTGCCGGTTGTCCCATCATCTTTCGCTTGAGAATCCGGTGTTGAAGGCCTTTGACACGGATATGGTGCGTCGTGTACTTGAAGCGTTGCGTGTTGAGGACGACGAGAGCATTTCCAGCCCGGTTGTTTCGCGGCGTATCCAACAGGCTCAACAGAAGATTGCTGCCGCATCACGCGGCAACTTGCCCGCGGACTCGGCCGAAGAATGGTTGGAAATGAATTGCCCGAAGCTGGTGAGCAGGCAATCCGCGTTGTCGACGGTTGTTGTGCCTGCCCTGGCCCTTCACCGAGTGCCATCCGGTCCACATTCCACGCCGGAGACCGGACGGTAGTATGCTGTTCCGTTCTGAGTTTGCCGCTGTCTTAGCTCGCGTCAATCCATTCCCGGAACGCATCACGGAAAATGGCGTCGACTGGCGCCGTCGCTGCGGATGACTGCACCGACGGCTCGTCGTTGATGGCGAACAGGTCTCGATCCGCATTGGTGGCCAGGACCGACGCCTGCACCTGCGAGCCTTCTGCAACGGCTTGATTTCCACCGGCCCCGCTCAGAGCATTCACGTTGGCTCGAATTGTTGTGGCCAACAGCTGACTGGTGCCTTTGGCCTGACCGATCTGAGTATCGGTGCCGGATAGCTTGACCAGGTGGATCAGGAACGAGTCATTCGCGTCGAAGTCCTGATCTCCATCGACATCGCCGGACGTGTTCAGCTGAGTGATGGTGGAATGCCCCCGTTTTTGATCCAGGTGTTATGAGAGTACGGGTTGGGTAACAGGGGTAGTGTCGCTGTGCTGATGGAGCGGAGTTCGCGCAGTGAACGTAGCGGAATCAGTACAGCGTTGCGCGAACGAGTTTGGGGGT
>JAQWLN010000128.1 GCA_029247265.1 Fuerstiella sp. | reverse complement strand
CACGGCGAAACAGTTTACATCCGTTGCCACCCGCTTTGACACCTTTTCCTATTTGGAACCCGATGAACTGGCCGCAAAGTTGCTGCAGCAGACGTCGGGGGGGGGTGCCATTCATCAGACCGAACATTTTGTCATCTGTTCGGATGCCTCAGAACTCTATACGGCATTTTGCGGACGGCTGCTGGAAAAGGTTGTCGCTGAGTACCTGAAGTTCTTTGAAGGCTCTGACGCTCAGCTGCTAAAGCTCACTGCGAAACTACCGGTTCTGGTCTTTCGAGATGCTGTCCGGTTTCAGGAGTTTGCTCGCAGGCAACACCCGGACACCGATTTCACCGATGTTCCCGGCTACTACTCCGTGCGCGACAATCAGATGCTGATCACAGCCATATCCGGCGACCGGGCATTTCGCACCAACTCGGACGTCGTCCGCGAATTAAAGAAAAAGCCGCGTCAGGTAGAAACGATCGTTCACGAAGCCGTGCATCAATTGGCATTTAATACGGGACTGCAGGTGCGGTATGCGGACAATCCCATGTGGCTGTCAGAAGGTCTTGCCGTCTTCTTTGAACGAGCGTCGGGACGGAGTTCGACGATATGGAGTCGACCTGGTGAGGTCAGTCGGATTCATCTGCCGGGTTTCCACGCGGCGACCAGTCAGAATCGACTTCGGTTGCCACTAACGGATCTGCTGGAGTCCGATCAGGCATTTCAATCTCCTGACCATCTTGCGGATGCCTACGCAGAAGGCTGGGCAGTCGCGTTCTTCCTGATTCGTTCAGACCGAGCGGCCTTCGACCGCCTGTTATTACAGCTGCAGAGCAGAAAGCCGTTGCAGCCCGTCGGTGCGGCGGCACGCCTGGCGGAATTCGAAACTGCAACCGGCCGGTCACTTGATGATTTCGAACGCTATTTCCTGCGCTATATGTCTCGCGTGCGACCGCGACCGTAGAGCCGACGGGGAATTCGCTGGCGGTAACGAATTTTTGCCTCGATTGCGATAAGATCCATAGCGCCTGCGGCGACCCGTGATACGAAGTTCTGCGTTAGTGATCCCACTTCGCGTGAATGGCATCCGCCATACGGGATTTTCTTTTGCTGCAGTATATCGACCAAATCAATTTCGACGGACCACGGCGTTTTACACTTCCCTGTTACAGATTTGTTACTGCCGCGAGCCAGTACCGTTCACGACAAAAGGAAAGTTGCTTTAATAGATGACAAGCCGACGAATTTCGCATGACAGACTTCGCATCTTTGTTCACGACGTGTTCGTCGCGTCAGGAGTGGACGTCGCTGATGCGGAAAAAGCAACCGACGTTTTGATGTGGGCCAGCCTGAGGGGTGTCGATACACACGGCGTTCGTAATCTCAAACGCTACTACATCGACAGTGCCGGTGGAGTCGGCAGGCGCGACGGCGTTATTCGAACGGGGGCTCCGCTCACTGTCGAACAGGACTCTCCTACGACCGCTGCCACAAATGCAAACGGAGGCATGGGGCTTTCTGCATCCGTGAAGGCAATGACCCTGGCGATCGACAAGGCGACCGCTCAGGGCATTGGCGTGGTCACCGTCCGTAACTCCACGCACTTCGGTGCGGCCGGTTACTACGCCCATATGGCGACGGAACACGACATGATCGGCTTCGCGTCGACGGGGTATTTGTTTCCCAATGGACAGCCGAAGGCCGTCACACCATTTGGGGGCCTGCTGCCGATGCTGTCGACCAATCCTCTTGCCATGGCCTGCCCCGGCAAGAACGGCCCGCCGTTTATTCTTGATATGTCCACGTCTGTTGTCCCGGTGAACCGCATCGAGATGCTGGAAGAACTGGGTAACGCCCTGCCGCTGGGATGGGCACTCGATGATCAGCATCAACCCACTTCCGACCCTGCCGCTTTCACCAAAGTTGTCCCGCTGGGCGGCGCGACCGAATTTGGTGGTCACAAGGGTTTTGGCCTGGCGATCGCCGGCTGGATACTGACAGGACTGCTGTCCGGAGCATGGCGTGAAAAACCTGATCCCGATCGAGTGCTCGGCGATATAAAAGGACCCGACGACGAATTTGCTCAGGAAGGTATTGGCCACGTTTTTGCGGCGCTGCGACTGGATCAATTTGGAGATCCGGACACAATCAAGCGAGGCCTGGACGAAATGACGCAGAGGTTTAATGAGTCACCACCGGCACCGGGTTTTGATCGTGTCAGGATTCCAGGCCAGCCGGAAGCGGAGTGTATGCAGGATCGTCTGCGTGACGGAGTTCCATTGATGGCCTCGACTGTGTCAGATCTGTCGAGCCTTTCCGAACAGTTTGGCATCGAGCTGAAACTGGACAGATAGTTCCTCGGCGTGGCAGAAACCGTCTACGTTACCAATCACAAAAATGAACAGGAAAAGTCATGTATCTTCGTGCACGTGGAGTCGACATCAAAGATCCTGTTCGACGTCTGCGAGTTCAGGCCGGGTGCTTGCTCGTCGTTCTCTTTTCCGGATTCTCTGAGGTCCGCTCGGCGAATACGCCAAAGCCCGTCATCAGGAACGTCCTGTTCATTGTGTCGGACGATCTGCGAGCCAGTGTCCTGGGATGTTACGGCGACTCGATGTGCCGAACGCCCAACATCGACAAGTTGGCCGCACGGGCGCTGGTTTTTGATCGAGCCTATTGCCAGGGCACGGTCTGTGGTCCGTCACGAACATCATTCATGTTCAGCCGTTACAGGGGAAAGGGTGATGTCACTCTGGGGCAGCATTTCCGTCAGAATGGCCGTTATAGCGCACGAGTCGGCAAGATCTTTCACATGCGCGTGCCGGGTGACATCATTGCCGGGACGGATGGCCAGGATGTGCCGGAGACATGGACTGAGCGATTCAATTCACAAGGTAATGAAGCGCACACTCCCGGAGACTATGCCTGCCTGAATCTGAACATTTTCACAACCAACCTGGAAGGTCGACAGTCCACAAAGATGCCTCACCGGATGTTTGTATCTGTGGCGTACGACGGCACCGGGGCGGATCAGCCCGATCACAAGACGGCCACCAAAACCATTGAGCTTCTGCAAAAACATCGTGGTGAACAATTCTTCATCGCAGCCGGATTCGTGAGACCTCACTATCCGATGGTGGCACCGCGTCAGTACTTCGATCCTTATCCGTGGCAGAAAACGACACTTCCTGAATATCGTCCTGGCGATCTGGACGATATTCCAAAACTCGGGGTGCCAGGCAGTCGTTCAGCGATTAACGGAATCGACCAGTACCCCGACAATCAGAAGCGAATGTGGGCGGCCTATTATGCGGCCGTGACATTTATGGACGAACAGGTCGGTCGGCTGGTCGACGAACTGGATCGCCTGGGGCTGCGGGAATCCACCGCAATCGTATTTACCAGTGATCACGGATATCACCTGGGAGACCATACGTTCTGGCAGAAGAATAATGTTCACGAGCAGGTGACTCGCGTTCCGCTGATGATTTCCGTGCCCGGTTTTAAGCCAGGACGGACGGACTCCATCGTGGAGCTGGTGGACCTGTTTCCCACTCTGTGCGAACTGACTTCACTGTCGCCCCCGGAAGGACTCCACGGCACCAGTCTGGTACCCATGCTGCAGGATCACTCCGTCACTGTAAAACAAGGAGCCCTGTCCTTCGCAAAGGGAACCTCCTGGCGCACCCGGGATTGGTCCTACATGCAATACAACGACGGCACGCAGGAAATGTACGACATGAAGAAAGACCCGGGACAGTTCACAAATCTGGCTGCAGATCCAAAGCATTCAGCTACGTTGCAGCAGCAGGCTGCCCAATTGAAGGCTCGCTTGGCAGAGTTCAAGGTGAAGTCGCCATAGAGAATCGTCGTGTCGCACCATTCAAGGTACCACAAGGACCATCGTCTTCCGAGCGTCAGCTCGTACCGGCCATGGGCCGACCCAAACATCGCGACGACACCCAGCCAGAATTTCTGCGGTGTCACAGCGACCAACGGGAGCGGATCATCACCTTCCGAGCGTCAGCTCGAATCGGCCGCGGGCCGCCCCGCTCGGCTGCGGACCGTTCCGTGTTATGGAAGTTCTTTGATTCTCAGGTTGCGCCACATGATGGTTTTGCCAACGGCTTCCGGGTGTTTGCCGACACCGTGAACCTGCAGAGCAATTAGTCCCTGAGGCGTCATGTCATCTTCGAAGTCAGCTCGAAGCTGGCCGTTCAGCCATGTTTGAATGTGAGGACCATCGCATTCCACTTTCACGGAGTTCCATTCGCCTGGTTTGTAAAGGTCCTGTCCCTGTTTCGTGAATGCTTCGGCGTTGCCACCTCTGAGTCCCGGATACAGCCAGCCGCGACGACCTTCGTCGTAGATGCCGCCGCTCCACATACGGCTGGGTTTGTTCGGATCGATTTCAACCTGATAGCCGTGAACACGTCCCGCCGCGATCTTTTTGTTCTTACCTTTGCCGCCCACGACAATTTCGAGGGCGTATACATTGCTGCGAAACTGCACTCCGGAATTTAACAGGTTGTCACACTTGTATTCGTACTCAAGCACAAAGTTCCGGTACAGCTTCTTTGTGCACATGAAGCTGTTTGGCGTGCCCGCGACGGACTCGCCGACAATCACGCCATCTTCAATTCGGTATTTCGCGACGCCGCCCTGCTGTTCCCATGCGTCAAAGTTTTCGCCGTTGAAAAGTGGTTTAAAACTCTCGTCCTGAGCAACGCCATCGCCGGCCAGTACCAGAACAGCGAACGAGCAAGTTAAGTATCGAATCATCGTCATTTCTTCTTACTGAAACATGAAATGGGGCAGGAACACTGGCTGCGAATATAGTCGACGACCGGGGGTTGGGGCAACGACCGCCATTGCCGACACAGCAAACAATGCCATCACGGACTGAGGGATTTGGCCGCAGGTTTCCGTCTGCATATGTGCCATACTTCACAACCACTCATGGTCAGCCCCCGCAGTGAAAATTAATTCTCGGTCGCCGCTACTGGCGAAATTTGTTGCATTTCTCCCCCTCACGGGTGCGAACAGTGACGACACACGTTATTTACTCGCCGTCAAAATCATATCTGACAACGATTCTGTTATCGCCCGAGGCGTCATCAATCGTATAAAACAGCAGTTGGAAGGTGTCTACTGTGCCGTCGGCTGCACGCTCAGGGTGAAGAAATTCGTGGTGATTTTCAGCAGGATTATTTACGTTTGCTCGAAAGTGGCAGTTGCAGCTGCCATCGTCGGTGCGCTCGTGTTTGGTCAGGCAATTCACCAATACCATCACGTTCTGGATTCGGCCGCGGCGTCAGACGGAAATGCGGCGACGGGAAGCTGTTCGTGCCAAACGTGTCCGTTCCATGGTCGAGACACATCCGACCAGGACGCTCCGGGACCGGACGCTCCGCACGAAGAACACGATTGCGGTGTATGTCAGGTTCTGTTGCAGGCGGCAGATCCTCCGCCGGCCATTGTTTTCGGTGACTGCTTTATCCCGAAACTGGAATTACTGACCATCGTCAGCGATGACTGCGAATGGTTCAGTCTTCCACCACAAAGTGCTCGCGGACCACCCGCCTGAGACGGTAATCCGCTGCCAACGGCTCAATGCTGCGCCGGTCGATACGGTCTCATTTCGTATTCGTTAAGCACGTTTGCATTATCGCCGCGTCGCATATTTCCATCGCAGTCGCACGCGCCCATTCAGCCGTCGCCGGCCGGAACATGTTCCACAGTCGTGCGATTGACCTCGCGGCTGACCGGCCGACGGACTGAACCATACACCGCACCGAATTCGCGTTTTTTTACATACATATTCTTGAGTAATATCATGCACACAGACAAACCGTGCCCCCGGAGGGGATTTACGTTGATCGAACTCCTTGTCGTAATCGCGATCATCGCAGTTTTGATTGCTTTGCTGCTGCCCGCTGTTCAGCAGGCCCAAGAAGCAGCGCGACGTACCCAGTGCAAGAACAACATAAAGCAACTGGGACTGGCATTGCACAATTATCACGACGTGTACCGTACTTTTCCAACAGGCTGGATAGCCGTGGAAAATGGCCGTCACAACGCTCACGAGGGGCTGAACGGCGCCGGCTGGGGCTCGATGATTCTGCCATATCTGGACCAGGCACCGCTGTATCAGAAGTTTAACTGTGATTACGCGATTCATGACCTGATCAATGTGCCGTTCATCGAAAACGTCCTGCCCGCCTAGCAATGTCCATCTGATCCGAAACCGGAAAAATGGCGGATCGAAGAGGAAGGCAGCCCGGGAACTGTTCTGGCAGAACTTCCGACTGCCAACTATGTCGGTTCATTCGGCACCGACGAACTGGACGGTTGCGAAAATGCACCCGGCAATTCTCCTGTTCACGCATCAGGACAATGTACAAGTGACGGTGTCTTCTATCACAACAGCAAAGTGAAGCTGCGAGATTTTGTCGACGTTACGACGAATACTTTCATGGTGGGTGAGCGGCGGACGGACGCGGCTCAGGGTTGGTTCTCGACCTGGCCTGGCATGGTCGCTGAAGGCGAGGAGGCATTTCAGAGAATTCTTGGTGCAGCCGATCACGTGCCTAACGATCCCGTCGGGCACCTCGATGACTTCAGCAGCCATCATGTCGGGGGGGCCCAGTTTATGCTGGGAGACGGCTCGGTGCGTTTCATCAGTGAGAATATTGATCACGGGCTGTATCAGTCACTGGCCACAATTCAGGGAGGTGAAATCGTCGGGGAATTCTGATTTGGTTGATTCGAGCGGCAAATGACAGGGAATGGGAATCCTGCGGCAGCGCGATTTCGCCCCGTGGCGGGGCACCTGGTGCGATGACACCCGACGGAGCAGGTCGTATCAGGAATTGAAGGTAGACGGAGGTTTTTTTGTGCGGTAGTATTTAGGTGCTCGTCGATACTCGAAATCGGTCGAGCTCCCGCCGTTCTCCCCACCTTACATCGTGACCCTCTGTCCTGAAGGTCGCGTCCACACTTTGGCCTCAATCGGAAACGACATGATGGCCCCCGCTGACAGATTCAACCACCAGTTCAGTTTTCGGCGAATCCGAATTTGTTCGATCGTTGTCGTATTCTGTTGTGCTGCGCAGGGACGTGCTGCCGACACAGAAGACGCAATCAGCTTTGTCAATGACGTTGTGCCGCTGCTAACTAAAGCGGGCTGCAATTCGGGCGCTTGTCACGCCAAGGCCGGTGGCGGACAGAATGGGTTTCAGCTTTCTTTGCTGGGGTTTGAACCACAGGAAGATTACGAAAGTCTGGTCAAGGAAGGTCGTGGTCGTCGACTGTTTCGTGCGGCTCCTGAACGAAGTCTGTTGCTGCTGAAAGCCTCCGGACAGACGCCACATGGCGGCGGCGCCCGGATGGCACGAGACTCGAAACACCTCGCACTGCTTCGCCAATGGATTGAACAGGGCACGCCTTACGCTGGCAGCAATGATCCGGAATTATTCTCTGTTGAGGTTATCCCGAAACGCGGTGTCGTCGAAAGGAACGGACAGCAGCAGTTGCAGGCACTGGCGAAGTACTCAGACGGCAGCGTTCGCGACGTCACCGAACTGGCACTTTTCGAATCCAACGACGAGGCGATGGCGAATGTGTCTGCGAAGGGGCTTATCCAGATTCATAATATCCCAGGCAAAGTCGCCGTGATGCTGCGTTATCAGGGTCAGGCATCGGTGTTTACCGCAGCTGTGCCGCTGGGAGCTGCTGTTGAAGACGTGCTCGATGCAAAGAACTTCGTTGACGAACATGTCTTTGCCAACCTGAAACAAATCGGAATCCCGCCATCGTCCATCTGCGACGACGCCACGTTTGTTCGTCGAGTTTCACTGGACATCGCGGGACGACTGCCCACCGAAGATGAAGTGACGGCCTTCTTTGCCAGTACCGATGGCGACAAACGCGATCAGCTGATAGACGCTCTGCTCCGCAGTCCCAATTACGCCGATTACTTCGCTAACAAGTGGACGTCCCTGCTCAAGAACCGACGAGACGACGCCAGCGATATCACTTCCAACTTTGCATTCCATGCATGGATTCGCGACAGCCTGCTGGCCAACGTTTCCTACGATCAGATTGTGCGTGAACTGCTGGCGGCCACGGGTACGGTCATCGGCAATCCCCCCGTAGCGTGGTACAAGCGAGTCAAGGAACCCAAGCAGCAGCTGGAAGATGTGGCACAGCTGTTTCTGGGCGTGCGAATGCAGTGTGCTCAATGTCACCATCATCCGTTCGAACGCTGGAGCCAGGACGACTACTACAGCCTGTCGGCGTTTTTCAGCCAGGTCGGACGCAAACCCACAGACACTCGCGGCGAGGATTTGATCTTTCATAAGCGCGGCATCGCCACAGCAAAAAACGTCAAAACGAATGAGTCTCTGAAACCTGCCGCCTTCGGCGACGACGTTGGACAGATCAGTGCGGACGAGGATCCCAGGTTACGTCTGGCGGACTGGATGAGTGCTGAAGATAATCCGTTCTTCGCTAAATCGCTGGTGAACCGATACTGGAAGCATTTCTTTAATCGCGGTCTGATCGAACCGGAAGACGATATCCGCGACACGAATCCTCCGACAAATCCGGAACTGCTGGCCGCCCTGGAAGAACACTTCATCAGCAGCGGATTCGATCTGAAAGAACTGGTCCGCACGATTACTCGGTCGAATGCCTATCAGCTGAGCGCCATGCCGAACAAAGACAATCTCGTCGATCGTCAGAACTATTCACGATACTATCCCCGACGACTGCAGGCCGAAGTGTTGCTGGATGCGATCGACTATCTGACGGGCGCAACGACGAAGTTTGCGAACCTGCCGGCCGGAACAAGCGCCGTAGGACTGCCGGACAACAGTTACAACAAAGCATCTCTGTTCCTGCAGGTCTTTGGAAGACCCAACAGCCAGAGCGTCTGCGAATGCGAACGCATTCAGTCATCCAGCCTTGCGCAAAGTCTGCACCTGATCAATTCGTCGGAAATCAAATCAAAACTGGCGACCGCAAACGGACGGGCCGCCCAACTGGCCAGCAGTGACGCAGCCGCAGAAGAAAAAATTGAGGCGCTGTATATGGCCGCCTTCTTCCGAAAACCACATCACAGCGAAATGCAGACGGCATTGGCCTATCTGAACGAACCGCAAATCGATGCAGATGGTAAGCCCGTTGACCCGAAGAAGGCGGCTCGTGAGAACTTCCGGGATCTGATCTGGGCGTTGATGAACTCAAAGGAATTTCTGTTTAGCCACTGACACCAATATGCATAACAACGTCTCTGAACACGACTGGCGTCCTTCGGTCCCAAACTCCAGCCTGGTAACAAGCGTGATGCCCGTTATCGCAGCGGCGATCATCGTCTCGTCAACGGCTCTCGCACAATCCGTGTGTCTGCCTGCGCCGCGGCTGATGACCACACTGCCGATGGGCGGGCAGGTCGGAACCAGCGTCGAAATGACCATCACGGGACAGAACTTCGAAGACGCTGACGAGCTGAGTTTTTCCCATCCCGGCATTACGGCCACACAGAAGCTGGACGACAACGGCCAGCCCGTGGCGAACAGGTACGTGGTGACGATCTCAGCGGATTGCCCGACTGGTATTCACGAAGCTCGCGTCATGACACGACTCGGTATTTCGTCATCTCGAGTTTTCAACGTAGGCTCGCTGCCCGAAACACTTCAGGTGAAGCCAAACACATCGGTGGAAACCGCAATGGCCGTGACGGTGAATTCCGTCTGCAACGCGGCCATGACAAAACAGGCGGTTGATCATTACGTGTTCGAGGCTCAGAAAGGGCAGCGAATCGTTGTTGACTGTGCGGCGAAGAGAATCGATTCCAAACTCAACCCAGTGTTAATCGTCGCAGACGCAAAGGGAAACGACCTGCAGGTTGAACGTCGCGGTGGAGCGATCGATTTCACGGCGCCGGACGCGGGCCGCTATGTCATCAAAGTTCATGACCTGACCTTCAACGGCAGTCAGGAATACTTTTACCGCCTCGTGCTGCAGGAAGCGGTGGGCGACGAAACGATTCCGCGACTGCCGGCAACAAAAACTGTCAGCTCGTTCTCCTGGCCACCGATGGGGCTGAACGACGACGCTATTGTCGACGAATCTGAACCCAATAACAAACACGGTCAGGCTCAGAAAATCACTTTGCCCTGCGATATTTCCGGCAACTTCTTTCCCGCCGCCGATGTTGACACGTTTGAATTCACGGCAAAGAAGGGCGAAATCTGGTGGGTGGAAGTGGCGTCCGAACGATTCGGTTTGCCTACCGACCCATCCATCGTCGTTCAGCATGTCAGTGGCGAAGGGACGGATGAAAAGGTGACCGATCTGGTCGAGCTCACCGATATTCCCAGCCCCGTTAAGGTCTCCGGTAACGGATACTCATACGACGGCCCACCCTACAACGCCGGATCGGCGGACATCATCGGCAAGGTGGAAATCAAAGAAGACGGAATCCACCGTCTGCAGTTGTCCGACCTGTTCGGCGGAACGCGTAGCGATCCGAAGAATGTGTATCGACTGATTGTTCGTCAGGCATCTCCTGATTTTGCAGTAGTCGGTTGGGCTCTGCACATGACGCTGCGAAACGGGGACCGGAACGCTCTGTCAAAACCGATCGCCCTTCGTGGCGGCGCGACCATGCCATTTGAAGTTGTCGTTGTCCGACGCGATGGATTCAATGGTGAGATTGATCTGGTGATGGACAACCTGCCGGATGGAGTCACGGCGACAGGACTGAAGATACCGGCCGGAAAATCTCGCGGCATCATGCTGATCACCGCTGACCAGAACGCCCCTCAGGGTTTGACCAGTGCAAATTTCTTCGCCCACGCCATGATCGATGGACAGGCTGTCACTCGCCCATGTCGCATGGCGTCGATGGCATGGCCCGTGCCGAATGCCTGGAACGAAATTCCCAGTCCACGCCTACTGGCGGATGTACCGGTTTCCGTGTGTGATTCCGAGTTCGCTCCGCTGACAATCGCTGCCACGGAAGACAAAGTCTGGGAAGTCACGGCCGGACAGACGCTGACCATTCCACTGGTGCAGACCCGGCGTTGCGAGTTTTCGGGCAAGAAGACATCGTTGAAAACGTATGGCGCAGGTTTTGAGCACGTCCCCGCCTTTGATATTCCGCTGTATGCTGACGCTTCTGAGGTCGTGCTGGACCTTGCCAAATTGAAAACGCCGCCGGGCGACTATGTCATCGCTTTTTATGGCAGCCCGGTCGCCAAGTACCGATATCACCCACAGGCCGTCACTGCTGCCGAAGCTATTCTTGATGCGGCGAAGAAGAACGCAGAAACATTGGCGGTCGAAGCAAAGAATCTCGCCGAAGCTGCAAAGACCGCTCCGGACGAACAGAAAGCCGAAGTCGAAAAATCGGCGCAGGATGCGGCTGCGAAACAAAAGTCCGCTGACGCGGCCGTGTCGGCAGCCGACAAACAACTCAAAGCGGCGACCACGAAAGCTGCACCCAAAGATATCGTCGACATCGTTGTGTCGACACCCATTGCGATCCGCGTCAAACCGGCGGAAGAGGTTGAAAAGAAATGAGTCACCCTTTTAACGCGTCCTCCATCTGTCCCGGACCGGGAAGTCGTCGAGGTTTCATGAAGATGGGTCTGGCCGGCTTTGCGTCGCTCAGCCTGCCAGGCATGCTGCGGCTGCGCGCTGCCAGTCCCGTGAAGAGCAACGACGAAAAGACGGCAGTCATCATGGTCTGGAAGCCAGGTGGCTGTTCTCACATCGATACCTACGATCCCAAGCCCAACGCAGGTACGGAATATCGAGGACCGTTCGACATCATCCCGACCAAAGTGCCCGGTCTGGACTTTACGGAACTGCTGCCACTGCAGGCGAAGATCGCAGATAAGTTCACCGTTCTGCGATCCATGCGACAGACGGCTGGTGGTCATCCGGCTGGATCGATGCAGATGCTGTCCGGTGATTCGGACACTCGGGATAAACCGAAACCGCGGCTGCCGGACTGGATGTCAGTGACCAATTACCTGCGTTCTCAGGAAGGCCAGCGTTCCAATCCATTGCCGCTGTATGTTGGCGTCAGTCCGCCGACGTCGTATGCCGGGCCCGCATATCTGGGCGACGCGTATTCGCCGTTTTCGGTGACCGGTGATCCAAACAGCCCGAAATTCGTCGTGCCTAACATCGGTCTTTCGGATGCCAACGAAGTCAGGCATCTCAGTCGACGTTCATCGCTGCGACAGAATCTGGATACGCTGGAACGAGCCTTTGATCAGGCCGGCGAACTGCAGGCGCTGGACGAATTCGAAACTCAGGCGATGACGCTGCTGACAAATCCAAAGACCAAAGAAGCGTTCGACCTGACCAAAGAAGACGATGCGACTCGTGACCGTTACGGCCGCAATAGCTGGGGGCAGCAGCTGCTGCTGGCTCGTCGACTGGTGGAAGCCGGTGTCGAAGTGCTGACCAGCAGTCTGCGAGGGCCACTGTGTGGCCGAGTCAACAACTGGGATGACCACGCGGTCAATCATCACGTCTTTGATGCTTTGCGATTCCGTGCTGCAGCTTATGACCAGGCGGTCTCAGCATTGATCGAAGACATCTACGACCGTGGCCTCGATAAGCGAGTACTGGTTGTGGTGACCGGTGAATTCGGTCGCACACCGAAAATCAGTCACCAGCCCAGCACGGGTGCCGGCAATGCCAGTGCTCCTGCGGGAACTCGGCAGCCCGGACGAGATCACTGGCCACGAGCGTTCTCAAACATCTGGGCCGGCGGCGGCATCGAAACCGGACGCTTTATCGGAGCCACCGATAAACGCGGCGAAGACTCCATCGAACGCATCTGCAGCGCCGGTGATTTTCTGGCAACGATCTACCATCACCTGGGCATCGATTCGTCCAACGTCTTTATCAAAGACTTCAACGGCCGCCCCACGCGTATCGTTGAGCACGGGAAACCAATTCCCGAACTGATGGGCTAAGTTGCCGTCATTGAACGCATGAAAACACAACTTTCCGTTGTACGTTCGCTCGTTTAACCGCGTGGGCAACGCCCCGCCTTTCGCTTGCCAAAATACGCGGCCCGATGGGCACGCGGTTAAACGTGAAGCAAGCATATCCGTAATTTCGAATACAGCGTTGCTTCGTCTGTCCTGACGACGCGGATATGATGACATGTGCGATCAGATCCGCTTTTCCGTCGTTGAAGATGCCCAGTCGTCAAGGTCTCTGTCATGCGTCAGTTTTTTGTACTCCTGTTTTCCATTGTCGCGATCAATGACGCCACATGTGTATCCGCCGAACGTCCCAACATCGTGGTGATTCTGGCCGATGACTATGGTGTGGGAGACATTCAGGCTCATTACCCCGACAACACCGTTCCGTCGCCATATCTGGATCGTTTCGTTCAGCAAGGCATGAGTTTCACTGATGCGCACAGTCCGTCGGCCGTGTGTTCGCCGACTCGCTACGGACTGCTCACGGGGCGGTACTCGTGGAGGACCCGGCTTCAGGAATGGGTCATCGCGGCGTACGAGCCGCCGCTGATTGCCCAGAATCGTCCGACGCTGCCGGGGATGCTGCGGGACAACGGCTATCACTCAGCGTGCATCGGCAAGTGGCATCTTGGCTGGGACTGGCTTGGCCCGCAGAAGGCTTTGATGACGAAGGAACCCAATGGTCAGAAGGTACTGGAATGGGACTTCACAAAACCGATTCCTGGCGGGCCGGTGCACCGGGGATTCGACTATTTCTTTGGAGTCGACCTGCCAAACCTGCCGCCCTTTACGTTTATTGAAAACGACAGAGTCGTGACTCAACCTACGGCCGGTTACAAACATGATGCGTCGGTTGGCACAGTGATGCCGCGCAACTTTGAAGGGTGCCCGATTGCTCCGGACTGGAAGTTTGATGAAATCCTGCCGGAACTGACTCGCCGAGCGGTGAAGCATGTTCACGATCGAGCTCAACAGGACGAACCCTTCTTTCTGTATTTTTCGATGACGTCGCCTCACGAACCGGTCGTCCCGTCGAAGGACTTTCGAGGTAAAAGCGGTATCGCGCCGATCGCCGATTTCCTGTTGGAAACAGACTGGTCCGCCGGGCAGGTGATCAAGGCGATTGATGAGTCCGGGATTGCGGACAACACCATCGTGATCTTCACCGGAGACAACGGCCATTCGCACTATACCGGCTGGAACGATCTTGTTCAGGCCGGCCACATGCCCAGCGGCCCGTATCGCGGACATAAAGGTGACGTCTGGGAAGGCGGCCACCGAGTACCCTTGGTGGTGCGTTGGCCGAATCATATTGTTGCCGGTTCCAGCAGTAACCAGATGGTATGTCTCACAGACCTCTTCGCCACTTGTGCGCAGACGGTCGGAACTGACCTGCCGACGAGCGGTGCGGAAGACAGTATCAGCTTTCTGCCTTCGTTGCTGGGGAAGACGAACCGAACCGGGCGCAGCAGCGTTGTGAATCATTCGAACCACGGCGAATTTGCCTATCGCGACGGCAGCTGGAAACTTGTTTTCAAAAACAGCGGGCGCAATCGAGAGGATTCACGCGGCAGGCCAACCATTGCTGAGCTGTACAATCTGAGGACGGACGTAGCGGAGGAACATGACCTGTCGAAAAAACACCCGGAGATCGTGCAGCGCATGTCAAAGGCATTGACCACACTCATTGAACGCGGTGGCACTCGTACTGATCAGAACAGTTCGAACGACGCTTTGGTTCGCTTCGACACTACTCAGCCAGAGCGGTGGGCTCCGGAACGAAAAGCAGCAGAGTAGGCCGGATCAGGAAGCGCAGCGACGCCGCTCCGGCAACGCCAGAATAATGACGTGGATACATGCCCAATGAAGCCGGAACGGCGCTTCGCTTGGTCCGGCCTACTACCTGTCATTTGAAACGGGCGTGGCTGAGGAATACGACCTTGCCCCGAAGCCAGAGGCAGCTGTCGTTTGACCAAACCTCACACGGGTAAGCGGTTCTTCCCGTTGCTCAGCAGGCTGGTGACAAGTCCGGCAACAGCAAGTCCGTCACTGATCAGTTCCTGTTGCATTCCGGAATTCGGTGACGCCACATCAGCCAGCAGGATACGACTGCGATCTGCTGTTGCATGTGCTGTGACGTGCAGGTTGCCGGTATGAGTTGCGTGGTTGATCCATGCAGCGACCTTGTCAGCCGAATGAAATTTGTTATTTCGGGTGGCAATTCTGACGAAACGATCGTCTTCCTCGACCTCAAATCTGACAGCCGTAGTTCTACCGACATCATGCGGGGCTGTGTCTCGTGACGTGAGTGCTGCCGGTGCGGTCTGCAGTTGAATATTCAGCAATCGTTCCGATGCCAGCCACTGCAATCGTTCTGCCACAACAGCATCGGCGACTACCGCAGTCACGGCCACGCCGGACGTGTTTGGCCACCATCGCTGCAGCCACAGTCGATACTCGTCTTCTGATTTCACAGACGTCAGACCGCCGCTGTGACGTACAGATCGGAACAGCTGCTGGCCACTGTCGGTCAGATCCGGCAGAATCAGTTCAGACTCTTCGAACGGAACGACGTCCGTTGCACCGTGCGCCTGATGCTGGTTGCCGGAACGAAACTGAGCCAGAGCATCCTCAATGCTGGCGCCCGGCGTTCCACGACGATCGATGTGGCGAGCTCGATTGATGACTCCGAATTTTTGCCACGGTACGGGAACCGGTTGCTGGTCCTGTGTAAAGACATCCATGCCGACGTCGCCCGAGGCAGCGCCCGCGCCGGTCACCAGAATGGCTCCTCGAATGTATGGGTCTGTGCGAATGACATGCAGCAGACTGGCGGCCGTGCAGCGACCCGCATCGACAACATCACATCCATTCTGCCGGACGGCAGAATGGACACCCACAAACAAGTCGGGTGCCCCGCGACGGCCATCATAGCCAATCGCGACCGCCACGTTTGATGTCGCACGCACAACGTCAGCGTCGTCCGCCTCGGACGCCCCATCGACATCCACAAATGTTATCTGCTGAGCAAGCTGCGTTGAGAATATGCTTGCCAGCTGAGCGGCTCGAAATCGGTCAATCGCATTCAGATACGTGCCGCGGACGCCCAACTCCGTCCTGCGAACACCTGGGCGTTTTTCGATTTCAGCGCGTCCCGTGGCTGCGAAACGATCCGTATCGCCGATGTCGTTTTTCCACGCACAATCCCGACAACCTGACCACTCGGCCGCCAGCCGCCCCAAATGGACAGCTCGCGAAACCGGCGATGATTCTCCGGGACAATGATATGTTTGAGTACTGCAACCCGAATCCCCGGCCACTGCTGACGATGTCGCAGCCCGTTGAAGATCAGAGAGGGATTGGTCAGGGTCGATAGACACCACGCGTCCTTATCGCGGCGGCAGAAACGAATCTCGGGGCAAACTGCATCGCCCAGCCGGAACTTTAGAATGTGGCACGCTTTGCGAACAGACCAGAATGCCGGTCATCACTCGTCAGAAGAAGTTGGTCCGACCTGAAACGGCTACCTGTCACCCGGCGTCAACGGCAGCATCGCGAAGCCGGATCAGTCCCCATCGTTCGGTCGTCGTCGCAGTTTTTTTTTGTCCGAGTTCTGTTTCTTATTCTGAATGCGGCGCCGCTGAGATCCTCGTGTGGGTTTTGTCGGTCGTCGTTTGACGGGTGGTGTCGCGACCTGCAGTATCATTTCGCGGAGACGATCCATGCAGTCGGCCACATTTCGACCCTGATCCCGGTAGCGCTGACTGTGAAGGATCAGCATGCCGTCCCGGGTGACACGATTTCGATATTTCTCCAGGAATCTCTGGCGCACTCCCGGTGGCAGTGCCTGTGATCTGGTGACGTCCCATCGCAGCACAGCCTTGGAACTCACTTTGTTGACATTTTGCCCGCCGGGACCGCCACTTCGTGCGAACGAGAACTCGAACTCCGATTCGCTGATTTCGATGTGTGAGGTGACACGCAGCATGAAATCACCGATATCGTTTGCTGTTGCGTGGACGGGAAAGGCGTCAGCCTGAATCAGGAATAAAAAGAAAGCCGTCAACGGTTTCCGTTGACGGCCCTGGTGATGCGGAGAGAGCGGGATTCGAACCCGCGGTCCAGTTTGACCCGGACACATCATTAGCAATGATGCGCATTCGGCCACTCTGCCATCTCTCCGACTGCAAATTGCAGTGTTTTCCAAGATTCTTGAACCATGGAGCGGTTGTCGTCACAGTTGCCAAGCGGACCATTTTGGTACAACTCAGCCAACTTTGATGTCCAACTGCGGGGGAGTATCTCGCCAAAGGCTTGTATTTTCAAGCCAGAAATATGATTCCCGGTCCAAATGCGGATCACGATCAAGCTGAACGCAAGACGTAAAATCGAATCACCGCCGAACTCGAACATCCGAGCGGCTTGCGGCAATCGTTTAAGGGCCCGACGCCAGATGCCGATCGCACCGATTCCCCCACTTATCGATCCACTGACGTCTGGAGTGTCGTCATTGATATTTGTGAACCTGGGCAGTTGATCAGCCCGCGACCACGGTCCCGAACGGATTTGAATTTCAGGACGGAATGATCGTCAAATTCCGAGGCTGAAGACCACCCCCCATGCCTCGAAGGCTCTGACTGAAAGCTTGACATCCCGATGTTATCGTCATATTCTGGACGTCTGTGTCCGGATATCACGTCGTCTGCCGAAAACCTCGGGAGTAACAAGCTCAATGATTTCTCAGACTGCCGAGTATGCATTGCGTGCCGTTGTCTATCTCGCGGACCAGGACGGACGGCCGTGTACGACGGCGCGAATCTCTGAGGCGACTCAGGTGCCGGCCGGATACCTTGCGAAGGTTATGCAATCGTTGAGTCGCAACCGCGTTGTGAATTCACAGCGAGGATTACACGGTGGATTCACGCTGGTGACACCGCCTGAAGAACTTTCGATGCTTGAGGTCATTAACGCTGTCGACCCGGTACAACGATTCCAGGAGTGCCCACTGAAGATTCCGCACCATGGCCCCAACCTGTGTCCGCTTCATCGGTCACTGGACGATGCTGGTCAGCTGCTGGAACAGACGTTTGGAGACAAGACCGTGGCTTCGCTGCTGGCAGTCTCGAAACGGCGAAAACCGCTCTGTCGTTTTCCGTGCCTGCCATCTGAAATGACATGAAGCCCCGGCAGTGCGTGCTGTGAATTGACCGGCAGGCGCCGGCAGAAGTGCTGCTGACGCCTGCAGACTTTCAACGCCGGTCGATCACGGTCTCGCTATTTCTTATGAGCCTTGTGACAGGCGGCACAACTTGAGGTCACTGTCTTGAATGCGGCATTCGCAGCATCGGCGTCTTTAGCTTCCACGGCCGCCAGCAGGGCGACTGTACCATCACGCAGCGCTCCACCTGCAGCCTTTGCCCACACACCATCAGGACAGCGGCCATCCTCCATCAGGGCAAAACTTAATTCATTCAGACAGGCCGCGTGACAGGCGACGGTGTCCCATGCCTCATCGTCAGCCGGCCCATCCTTAAGTAGCTTGCCCAGACCGGCGCAGTTTGGACGCACGATCCCTCGCATCAGATACTTCGTCGCGGCAGGTCGAGACTTACCTTTTGTTTTCTGTGCCTGAGCGTCGCCTGATATTCCGATAAACCAGACGAGTGCTGCCAAACCGGCAATGCCAACGGCGATCTTTGTGAACTTCATCGAATTACCCCCTGAGACGGTTCGCGGAAAAAGAAATGTAACGCTTTGATGACGTAACTACTTCGTTTGGGATTTGCTGTCAGCATCAAAGTCTTCGGACCTGATCGATTTTGCGCCTGCGGCCGAGGGCAAAATGGATTCCGAAATGAGGGCGCCGAACAACGGACCGGATGGCGATTTTTGGGCCTCCGCTGTTTTAAATGCTTTCTTCAATTCCGTCAGCAACTTCTCGTTCTCTGATTTCTGCGCATCAGAGCTGATGGCTTTCGCCATCGCGAGGCGGTCTTTGGCATTGCCGGTAATGCTCTTCGCCAGCTGGACCCCGTAGCCATTCAGCCAGTCCTTCTTTTTTCCCTTCACGTGGCAGGTATTGCAACTGGCGGATTTGAAGGCCGCCCTGAGCGCATCGTTACCCGACGATTTAACGTAGTTCTCATCGAATGCCTTCTTGAATGGAGCGAGTGCGCTACACGTGTTCGTTGCGCACAACAGCACCATAATCGAAAGCGTCAGGGTCAGCAGGTTGTTCTTCATCGAGCATCGTCCTTTGATGATTGGTAACAGATATTGAAGCGTCGATAATTCCGGAGATTGGGATGGGGACTGTCTGAAACTGCCTGGTGCCTGCTGTATGTGCTCCTACCGATTCCCAGAGCGGCAGCAGTCGTGCGACATAGATCAACGCAATAAATGGCAGTACAAGAATTACGGCGGCAACAATCAGCCCCTCGCGCCCGCCCATGTGAAGCGGGTAGTCCACAAAGCCACGGAAGCTCTTTGACAGCATCTGGCCTCCGACGACCACGTTCCAGCGCATCGCGAACACCTGGACCAGTACAAGCGCGGATGCTGTGGCGCTTAGCGCAGCGGTCAAGCGAGGATTCAGTCGGGATTGAATCGCCAGAAGCAGCAGCACGAATGGACACACGGAACCAATCAGTACCTGAACGATGCCGTAAGAAACGGCCAGGCGGTCGGTCAGCAGTGCCGACAGTGCATGCCATTCTGCTCCCGATTCATAAGCCATATGAACCAGCTCCAGCATTTCGAGCGATACTGCGATCGTTAGTGAAACCCAGAGATAACGGGACATCGCACGGATGCAGTCAGCATCGGGTGTGACCTGTCGCCGCCAGCAGAAGAAAAGATATAGCGCGATGAGCGCTGCGATTCCTGAAACAACTGCGGACGCCAGAAAAATGATTGGCATCAAAGCAGTCGACCACCACGGATTGGCTTTGACGGCGCCAAACAGAAATCCGACGCATCCGTGAAGAACACAGGCTGCAGGAATTCCAGCGATCGCCAGCACCCGAATCAACCACTCGTCAACGGCACGTGATTCCCTTGAAATTTCCCGATCGCCCAGAGACAGCAGGCGATACACCGTGCCGGTCCAGCCACGCGTGGTCTGTGCCAGCGCAACAATGTCCGGGCGAAACACCAACCAGACTTCGACGACCAGCAGCAGCATGTACAGGTTGTAGATGATTCCGAACCCGGACATAGCCGAAGTGGCACTCGGCGTGATCATGATGTTGAATGCCCGCTCCGGATGGTGGAGATGCAGCAGCAGCGGCAGCGTAGCAAAGGCGCAGAAGCACAGAGCGGTGACCAGAGCCAGTCGCGCGACGGGTTTCAGAACGTCCTGATGAAACACGTGATACAGTGCAGAAACGACAAAGGCACCAGCCACAAGTCCCGTGATGTAGGGGTAGAGCACTATAATAATGCTCCACGGCACGTGCGGATCGTTCGGAAAAACGAATGACGAGGTGTCCATCAGATGACCTCCCCGGATTTTGCGATGTAGTGCAGTTTGGGATGCGTGCCTAAATGTTCCTTCAGAACCGACGTCGGAATCGTTGCGAGCCGTTTCCTGAGTTCACTTTCAGGATCGTCCAGACGCCCGAAGACTCGTGCGTCAACCGGACACGCCTCGACACAGGCCGGCGTTTCGTTCCGCTTGAGTCTGTGGTAGCACCAGGTGCATTTGTCAGCATTCCCGGTGTCGGGATTGATGAAGCGAACGCCGTACGGACAGGCCTGAACACAGTAGGCGCAGCCAATGCAGCGGTCAGGGTCGACCAGTTCGATCCCCTCTGGTGACGTGAACGCCGCGTGAACGCCCCGTGAACGGGGCAGACCTGATTGCAGGGAGCGTCTTCACACTGATTGCACAGCTTTGGAACGAAGTAAGCCCGGTCCACAAGTTCCGGGGCGATGGGCGGAACGTCGGATCCCGCAAAACCGGTCTCCGGGACCAGATCCACCTGGACGGTGCCGTCCTTGTAATGGACGAACCGCTCAACCCATGTTCTTGATTAGCCTTCGGGAACGTTGTTTTCTTCGCGACAGGCGGTCAGGCATTTGCCCGTACCGACACATCGTTCCGTGTCGACCAGAAAACCATAGACAACCGCCTCGGTTTGGTCTGCTGGTTCACCGCCAGTGTCTGCAAGGGATCCGTCACCATTGTCCAGACTCGGTTCATCGGAACGAAGATCGCTGGACATCGGCAGCAGCGTCAGGCTGAGGGAACCGAGTGCAATTGTCGACGCTTTCGTCAGAAACTGACGTCGGGAATTGTCATCCGGAGATTCGCTGCACCGGCCGCAGGCTGTATGTTCTCCACACTGCCTGTCTGCCGGGTCACCGGAACTGCAGTAGTCGCCGCCGTTGTTCAGAATGTTTAATTCAAATTTCATATTCTCTCCGGCGAAAACCTACAGCCCCGGGCTGTGTCCCTCGTGGCATTCAAAGCACACATTCCCGCCTGCAATGTCTTCCGCCCCCTGTTCTTCCAGGTGTTCCGCGACATTGATGCTGCGGAAGGCTTCGGGCATTCCCACGACAGACGTATGGCAGGACAGGCAGGTCGCTCGATTGTGCGTAATGAACAGATCCGTGTGAGCTCGAAAATATCCGTCCCACTCCTTTGCCTCAGGAATCTGATGTTCCGGAAACTCGGCGGCCTTTTCAGCATCAGCAATGTGCTGTCGACCGTTACCGTGACAGTGGAAGCAGCGGACCGCCGCATGAGGCGACTCGCTTCGCTCTTCTTCCACGTCCGTGTGGCATTTCAGGCATGTCGTGTCGGACTGCAGTACAGAGGGCTGTGACGCAATTTCTGCCAGCGCGGAAGTACGGTATGGGCCGCGTTGCCCATAATCCGTCGGCACCATCTGGCTGCGAACAAACATCGCTCCAGCGCCGCCGGCGATCACAAGGAATGCCAGAATTCGCAGATGTCTGGTGTGTCGAGAGAAAATCAGTCTCCAGTTCATTTAAACGCCTCCTCCGGTGCTCTGAAACTGGCGGTCCGGAACTGACTCGACACTGTTCGCTGCAGTGACATCGTGAAATGACGGAGGAACATCTGCGGAAGTTTGTGTTTGGCCGCTGTTTGCCGTTTTCGAACCTACTGCCGTATGGGGCCGACCGTCAATTTCCCTGTTCGGCCCGGAAAACGCGACGCTCAGGAACATCATCCCAAAGATGACGAGCGTTGCTGTGACAGCCAAAGCCAGTCCCAGGATTACGATAACAAACATATTGAGCTCCTTTGGCGGCGGGCAGGATACGAGGCGAGTGGCATCGTGCGGACAGGGGACGTCCGATGGAGCAGCGTTGGGCGGGGAACACTATCAAATAACAGGACATGAATATATATGGAGGTATACATCCATAGATACAGAGAGCCGGGGCGTTGTCAAGGTTTTGGGCAGATTATGGGCAAATCGCAGAAGGGTTAGTCCTGCGGAGGGACACATTCCACCCTCAGTTCAGGCACCAACAGGGCTCACGTATCGCCCACGAATACGGGGCGTCAGGCCTGGAGGCGGGAGATTCGGATTCCAGCGCGCGACGGCTGCGATGATGCTGAAACCCCCTGTGCCACTTGCGGTAGCCAGTCTGGTGCCGGTTATACGCTGGCCGCCACTTCAGATCTGCGATGTACCAATGAGTAGACGCAGGGCACCAGCACGAGGGTCAACAGTGTCGAGGCAATCATGCCTCCCAGCAATGCGCGGGCCAGCGGAATCATCGCCTCGTTGCCCGGAGCGAACTGATAGGACAGCGGCACCATCGACGCGATCAGTGTCAGTGACGTCATCAGAATGGGCCGCAATCGCACTTGTGCCGCCGACAAAGCGGCATCGCGAGCTGACAGGCCGTCATCGCGGCGGCGATTCGCGAACTCGACCAGCAGAATTGAATTGTTCACGACGACACCGATCATCATCAGTGTGCCCATCACTGACTGGATGTTGATGGTCGTGTTCGTCAGGTACAACGCCACGATCACTCCGCCGAGTCCCAGCGGGACGGCCAGCATGATGATCAGTGGATCGACGAACGAACGGAACTGAGCCATCAGCACTAGGTAAACCAGAATGGCGGCGACGACCAGACTGACGCTCAGCATGCTCATGCCTTCATGCATCGTTTTGACCGGGCCGCGAATTCTGGCAGCGACTCCGTTTTCGAATTCCATCCCGGTCAAAGCCGCCTGAACATCGGCTGCCACAGATCCGACGTCCCGTCCGGACACGTTGACATGAACGTCGTTGACTCGGCCGATGTTGTAATGAGCGATCTCGCCGGGGATGTTGACTCGTTTAACCGTAGCGATGTTGGAAAGAGGAATTGTGACCGGACCGTCCGGTGTGCTCAGCGACAGTGGAATGTTGCGAATGTCATCCAGCGACTCAAATTCGTTGTCTTCATATTGCACGCCCATAAAAAAGTCGACGCCTTTTTTCGGATCGATCCAGATGGTTGGCGAATAGCCGATGCTGGAACCCAGAGCTGTCAACACCGTCTGAGCAACCTCTTCCTGGTCAAGCCCTAGGTATTTAGCTCGTGTGCGATCGACCTGGACGTCAAACTGCGGATAGTCCAGCGCCTGAGCGATCTGTACATCTTCTGTGCCGGGAATCTGTCGAATCACTTCCACGACGCGTTCCGCGTTTTCGCGGCATTTGGGAATAGTACCGGCAGAAATTTGCACGCTGATCGGCGTGGGCACGCCCTTGTTTAACGCCATGTTGACGATACCGCCCGAGACAAACAGAAATTGTTCAAGAGGATAGTCGTCGGCCAGTTTTCGTCGCAGCGTTGTGACGTAATTCTTAGTCGCGGTGCGACGGCCCTGCTTCTTCAGGTTGACGATCAAGTAAGCCGTATCAGGACCGGAATTGGAACTCAACACTGTGGAGAAGCCTGCCCCTTTGCCCACGGGCAGTCCGATATTCGCGATCAGCGATTCAATCTGATTTTCGGGGATTACTTCCTTGATTGTGTCTTCGATGCGAGCGACCAGCTTTTCCGTTTCCAGCAGGTCGGTCCCTGGTGTTGTCTTGACTCGCAATTCGAACGTTCCGGCATCAACTTCGGGAAACAATTCCGAGCCGATCATGGGCCACAATGTGAAGGTTGCTCCGACACCGACCACAATCAGCAGCACAGTCAATGCTGGCACTTTCAGAGCGGTGTGCAGCAGGTTTCCATACAGGCCGCTGGGCTTTGCCGTTGCTGTGGCGTCGTCCTGGGCGGTGTTGCCAAGCTGTACCTTCTCACGCACGAATGTGGCACAGAATGCAGGAATCACCGTCAACGCCAGCACGTAGGACGCACCGATGGTGAATGTTGCGGCCAGCGACAGTGGCGCGAACAGATACTTGATCATTCCTGTCAGAAAAACAGCCGGCAGAAAAACGGCCAGGGTGGTGACAGTGCCGGCAAGGATGGCTCCGGACACTTCGCGGGTGCCGTCCAGAGACGCCTCCATCGGCGTCTTGCCCATTCGCTGATGACGGATGACATTTTCGACTACGACGATACCGGCATCAACAACGGTCCCGATTGCCAGCGCGATGCCACCGAGTGTCATGACATTAATTGTCTGTCCGGTGAACGCAAACCCAAGACCGCCGATCAGTATTGCCAGTGCAATCGTGGCCACGATGATCAGTGTCGGCAGGAATCGTCGCAGAAAGACCAGTACCACAACGGCGACCAGAATGGATCCGAGCCCCACCTGGGTATACAGATTGGCCATGGCCAGACGAATGTAGCTGGATTGATCTGATACCAGCGTCACTTCCGTCGCTTCGGGAATGTCGCCACGTTCCTTCATCTTCGGGATTTCTGCGGCAATGCCTTCGTAAATACGATCAACGCAGGCGATCGTGTTTTCGCCGGGCTCCCGCAGCAGCGGGCAGTACACGCTGCGTTTTCCGTTGACTCGAACGACGTTGTACTGCAGAGCGGCATCGTCAACGACTCGTCCGACATCACGTACAAAAATGGGAGCTCCATCGCGAATCACAATGGGAATCGCTTCAATGTCGGCGGGCGTCGGCAACGTATTCTTTGGATGTACCTGATAGTCAATGCCGCCCATGCGAGCCGTCCCCGCCGCCAGGACGAGGTTTGATTTCGTCACTGCATCGACGACATCTTTCGCACTGACATTGCGCGCCTGCAGTTTGGCCGGATCAACATAAACCATCATCTGACGAAACTTGCCGCCAAACGGATGGGGAATCTGAACGCCTTTCAGCCCGCCCATCTTGTTTCGAACGGCATAGTAGCCGATGCCGTAGAGTTCCGATTCGCTGAGTCCTTCACCGGAAATCGCCGCCAGCACGACGGGTAGATTTGATGGTTCGCTGCGCAGGGTAAACGGCCATTCGATACCGGGCGGCAGGTGAAACATGTCACTTGCTTCCAGATTAACGATGTCGTTCATTGCCGAACTCGGGTCAGCTCCGGGCTGGAAGAAGATTTTCAGTACAGCAGCACCGGGGACAGTTCGGGATTCCTGGTGCTCAATCTTGCCTGCCAGGGTGAGGGCCCGTTCAACTCGTGAGCTGACGGACTTTTCCATGTCCATCGTGGGCAGGCCCGGGTACGAGAAGAAGCTCACGACCACGGGCTGTTTGAAATCGGGAAGAATGTCGATCGTGATACCCGGAATGACGGAGCCACCCAGCAGGCACAATGCTGCTGTTCCGGCCAGAACCGCAAAACGATTCCTGAGTGAGAAGTTGATGAGTCCCATGTGTGTTCAATTCAGTGAATTGGAAATATCCGGAGACGGAATATTCTGCAGAACGGTGACGTCCGATCGCTGACAGCCAGCGTCAGTTCAAGACCCTGATCTTCTGACCGTCCTTGAATCTCTGCAGGTGAGCATCAATGACCGTCTGGCCGGGTTCCAGCCCTGTCACAATTTCGATCGTATTTCCGTCGTCCATTCCCGTTTTGACGGGCACAACGGAAACCTCGTCACCAGAGACAACATAAACATAGGCGTCACCGGAGTCGTCGAAACGAACCGCCCTTGCAGGAAGCATGCTGGATGCCACCTTTGTTGACAGCGTGATGGATGCCTGACCAAACATTCCCGGCAGCAATTTGCCGTCGGTATTGGCAACTTCCGCTTCCACCAACATCGTGCGAGTGTGCGGATCAAGACTGCCGGTCGACCTAGTCACCTGGACCGTCATCGCTTCTTCTGCGGGGAAGGAAGGAAACACAACGCTGATCGAGTCGCCACGATCCACATGGGCTGCGTCGTTCTCAGGAACCAAAATCTGAATTCGGACTTTGTCAATTTGACTGACGACAAACAGGGGGGCGCCGTCGCTTCGTTCGCTGACAAGGTCGCCCGGAGACACATTCCGTTTGGTCACGACGCCGGCAAACGGAGCGGTCAGTGTTGCATAGTTGATGAGTTCGTCAATTTCTGCGATCTGTCGTTCCTGAATCACCGTTTCGGCAGACGCGAATTTCAGGTCGGCCATGGCGGCTGCAAGACTGGATTGAGCGACCTTGACATTAGCCACTGCAGATTCGATGGCTGAATTTACAGCCGCTCTTGCGGCCGCTTCTGAATCTCGCTTCTTGCGAACTTCGTCCAGAACGCGAGGCTGCATGGACCCTCGTTTGACCAGATCATCCGTTCGCTGAAACTCTACTTCCGCGGCCGCCAGTGACGCTTCGACCTGCCGCAGTTTTGATTTGGTCTCGGCTGTCATTGCTTCGGCAGCCTGAACATTGGCTTTTGCAAGGTCGATACCCGCTTTGGCTCGTTCTTCTTCCGCACGCTGTCGATCGACCTGAGCGAGTGCCGTCATGCGTTGCTTTGCCATTTCCGGTACGTCGACGATCGCCAGCACATCTCCAGTTTTCACAACGTCTCCAATGTCCACCTGCACGTCTTTGACGTACCCATGGACTTTCGCCTGGATTTCAGCGGTATAGAACGGATGTACAGTCGCAGGTTGCACGGTTGAGTGACGTACATCTTCCTGAGCTACAGAAACTGTTTTAACCGCGACAGGCTTCTGAGATTTGGACGCGACCGCGCCTTTGCCACCATCAACGCTGCTTAGAGAACAGCCAACGGTAGCCAGCAGCAGACTTCCCAGAAGAGCGGAAGCAGGAAAATACCGGAGGAATCTCATTCTGACAGCCTTTGCGGATTGGAGAATTCAGGGATTCTGCAGACTATCACGCGGTTAGATCCGAAGACAGCACTGCTGATCTCTGACAGTGCAGATTGCAGAAGTCATTGCCGGCATTGTCGACAACGTCGTTGGGACTCATTCGCCAGGAACAACTCATACCACCGCCGGGACGGTTGTCGTTAATAGAAACGGCTGCCGCAAACACATACCTGGCACATTCGGAACTGCCGATGAATTCCGACACTGGCACAGAAGGGAACAAGGAGGTTCTATGCGCTCGGCCACTTTTCATGCGTGGTTTTTTGGCGGTTTGATCTGCCTCAGCGGCTGCAACACAGTACGTAACGGATTCGCGGACAGTGATCCGTATCGCCCTGCACCACCGACCGCTGCTCCGGATCTGCATGCCGAAGCGGAATCTCGGTTCGAACCGGCGTCGTCGAATTTTCCTGCCCGTCGAGATCAGGCCGCTGTCAACAAAATCCAGGATTCGCCGGTCGCTCGGACGCCTGGCACTGCTGCATCCGCCGGTCATGAACAGCCGCGCCGTCGTTCCCCTGTATCACCGCCTCCTCCCAAACTGATGATTACTCCTGTGGGTCATGAGGTCTCTGATACCCGGCCACACAGCGACGGGACCATCAAGGTTGATGGCCGTAGTTATGAAATTCGACTGATTGACCAGAACACAGAGGCAAGGGACACCGGCTTCGAGACAATCCGCGTTGCGAGTCAGGAGGCGGGGTTGGATTTAGAACCGTTTCCGGAGAACGTGTTTGTGTCGGCGTCGAAGGCAGATGAAGCTGCCCCTGTTGAGTCGGCTGCGCCCGATGCGATGTTGCTGAACCTGCCCAGTGCATTGTCGATGATTGGTGGAGACCACCCGGCTGTAGGACTGGCTCAGTGGAAAGTGCAGGAAGCCTACGCCAACCTCGATCAAGCCGAAGTGTTGTGGTTACCCAGCATTCAAACGGGGGTCAGTTTTCATCGGCACGATGGAAATCTTCAGGCAAGTAACGGGGCTATTGTTGACGTCAATCGCAGCTCGCTGCAGTACGGATTAGGAGCCGGTTCCGTCGGAGCGGGGACGACACCTCGACCTGGCATTCGAGCGCAGTTTCATCTGGCCGACGCAATCTTCCAGCCTGACATCGCTCAGAAGACTGCATGGGCTACCTGCCATGCGGAAAAGGCAGTCGTCAATCGACAGCTTCGAGACGTTGCTGTGGCTTACCTGAGGCTGCTGGACGCTCATCAGCAGCTGACAATTCTTCTGGAAGTTAAAGACCGCACTGCTGCCGTATCGAAAATCACGAACGACTTTGCCGGTGCTGGTCAGGGGCTGCAGGCGGACGCCGATCGCATGCGAACAGAGTTGAATCTTGTTGACGGTCGAATCGCGGCGGCTCACGAACAGGTCGATGTCACGACAGCACAACTGGCTTATGCCCTGAGCGCCGACCCTGGTCAAAAAATCATTCCGATGGATCCGACCGTCGTGCCGATCGAGCTCATCTCGATCGAACTGGACCAGGGTTCGTTGATCGCCACCGGGCTGTCGAATCGACCGGAACTCAAGGAATTGCAGGCCTTAGTGGCTGCTGCCTGCGATCGACATAAACGACAGAAGTACGCCCCTTTTGTTCCCAGCGTCCTGCTGGGCTTCAGCACAGGCGAGTTCGGTGGTGGCGTCGGCAACTTCATCGGTAATGTGGACAACCGCTACGACTTTGACGCGATGGTGACATGGGAAATTCGCAATTTCGGCTTCGGCGAACGGTCTGCTCGGCGACGCTCCGCCGCCCGGGTTCAGCAGGCAATGTTTCGCAAAATCAGTCTGATGGATGACGTTGCCCGTGAAATCGCCGAAGCACACACACAGGTGAAACATCGTCGCGACCGTATGGCGGTCACTCAGGCTTCCATTCAGTCGGCTCAGAGTTCCTATGATCGAAATCTGAGCCGGATTCGCGAAGGCGAAGGTTTGCCGATTGAAGTCCTGCAGTCTGTGAAGGCGTTGGAGTCATCCCATCGAGCGTATCTTGATGCCGTGATTGACTACAATGAGGCCCAGTTTCAATTGCAGTGGGCCCTTGGCTGGCAGGTATCAGCCCCACAGTAATCTGTCACATCGGTTGTCCGTAGTCGTGCAGGCAGTCCGCTTGCTCCAAAACAGAGGCCGTAGCCTGCGCTGTGGTGAGCGTGCGCAGGTTTCAGGGGACGGACCTTGCCTGCTCGCCTGGAACGTCCCGTGATCGTCTCTTCCGTGTGTGACCGTTGATGCCGCACTCGGTCGTATGTTCGAGCTGCCATGAATCGCATGTGCCGTCATCTGAATTTCACGTTGCGAACGCTGCTGCTGGCATGGCTTTGCCTTGGCTGCGGACGCAACGTCCGTGCCGATGCCATCATGGTCACGAAGGCCATGAACGCGTCAACGATTGCCGAGGTGTCTGTCAACGACACATTTATTCGCGTGGATCTTGAAATCGGTCCTGCGGATTTCGCGGCCTTCGCTGACATTCTTCCCGATGATCTGTACGAAGGCGTGACCGGAAAACGCGAGGCCGCCCGGCTGCGTCAGGTTCGTTTTTTTGAGAGGGGCCTGGTGCTGAAGGCTGACGATCAACAAATTTCCGGACGCATGATAGTCCTTGAGAAACGCAGGCGGATTGTTCGTGATGCGATCACTGGCCAACCGTTGAAAGTTCAGCCGCAGGGCGCGGAAGTCGTCCTGCATGTTGCACTGCAATATGATGTTGCCACGCAGCCTGAGACCTTGTCCATTACACCTCCCGGTCTGTCCGACTCTCAGCGGACATCTGCCAATGTCGGCTTCATCGTTTACCATAAAACGCTGCCGGTGACAGATTTCCGTTACCTTAGCGCTGAAGAAACACTCGACCTGAACTGGGATGATCCATGGTATTCGCGGTTTCACAATATCAATCTGAAGCGTCAATTCGACGCCCCGGTATCCGCGTTTCTGTACGTTGAGAACTTTGAAGTCCGAAAAGAAATTATCGTTCGGCCACGCGACCTGCAGCAATGGACAGACCTGGGGATCGACGGCAAACAGACACTGACGGTCACTGAACAACCGGGGCTGAAAAATCGTGTCGCTTAATTCCTGCTGACACGAAATCCTGTTCGAATCGACGGGAGATCGGTGACACCGATTCTGGACCGTATCCATTTCATCCGCCGGTCACTTCGGACGACCGGCGTCATCTCGCCGCCAGCGGATCTTGACCTGACGGCCGCTACGCTCGGTGTGATCTTTGTTTATCCCACTGACAATCTGCCGGAAGAGGTGGAAATGACGTGGGAACTGTTTGGTGACCAGATTCCGAAGGTCCCCACGATCACGACAGACGAAGCCGGCGGGCTGCCGTATACTGTCAGCATAGACGACCCGGTGCTGAAGTGGCAAAATTTCCTGACAAGCCCGACCGTGCCAGCCATGATCAGCATTGCACCACCACCGCAGCCGCAGCAGTGGAGCGTGCCTGTCTGCTCAGCGATTGTATTTATGATTGCAATCGCGGCAGCAGTCTCCGCAATTCGAGTCTGGGCACGCTCGTCGACCCGCAAACCGATGATGCGCAGCGCCGCCATGTTTGTTTTCGGCCTGGTCTGTCTTCCTTTCGGTCGGGCAACAGTGTCCAATCCGCTGGAGAACATGGAACCGTTGAGCCGCTCCGAAGTAGAACAGTTGTTGAACGACCTGCTGCACAACACGTACCGAGCGTTTGATCGTCGCGACGAGAGTCTGGTCTACGATCGTCTGGCCGCCAGCATTAGCGGCGAATTGCTTTCGGACGTTTATGTTCAGGTACGTACCAGTATGGAACTGGAAAATCAGGGCGGAGCACGAGTGAAGGTGAATGACGTTGAGCTGATTTCCGGGGCTGCGGTCGAGCGGCTGGAGAACGGAGGTCTTGTGGCTCGCTGCAATTGGATTGCCCGCGGATCAGTGGGACATTGGGGGCACATCCATCAGCAGGCGAATGAGTACTCGGCGCTGATCACCATTCAGCCCCTTGACGGCCATTGGAAAATCTCAGGGCTGGACCTGACTGATGAACAGCGCAGCGTGCCGGATCTTTTGGCGCCCGGGAAGCAATAACACAAAGAGCCAGTCAGCTCGGCGCCGCCCTGCCCTTTGGCTGTACCTGCAGCAGGCGGTCTCGGCATTGTGCTGCCACCATCACAGCAATACGATGTCGGCAGCTTGAATATTGTGTGGTTCAATCAACCTTAATCGCGCACACGTTCCTGTGAACCGCTCATCAGGCCTTTCACTAACTCGACTTCGGACCGGGCGTCTGGCCCGCATTAAAAACCGTGAAAACAGATATCGAACAAATCTGGCAGCATGTGGAATGGATCGCGGCAGAGCCACGGTATGCGGAAACGGACCGCCTTGAACAATGCCGCGAATACTGTGAACGTCACCTGACCGAATCCGGCTGGACTGTGGAACGCCGTCCATTTTCAGCAGATGACCAGATGCTGCGATCCACGAATGGCATTAACCTTGTCGCTCGACGGACGTCCTCAGCGGTTGCGGATTCCAGAGTCTTCGTACTGGGTGCGCATCTTGATTCTCGGGAAAACACTCCAGGCGCAGATGACAACGCCTCAGCTGTGGCTGTTCTGCTGGAGATTGCTCGCCTGCTGGGCGAGCCAAACAGCACCGCGGTTCCAATGGGCGTGGAGCTGGAACTGGTTATCTTTGATCTTGAAGAACTGGGGATGCTGGGTGGAGCGTATCATGCCGAATCCTGCCGTCAGCAGAACAGATCACTGATCGGCATGGTTTCACTCGAAATGCTGGGCTACTGCAGCCATGAACCCGGTAGTCAGACTCTGCCTGAAGGTCTCGAGGGCATTTATCCGGACGTCGGCAATTTCATCGCGGTGGTGGGCAATCAGAATTCCGGGAATCTGATTCAGCATTTTGCCAATACATTTCAGCAAGTCGATCAGCTTCCGTGCGAATCATTACAGGTGCCCGACAACGGACTGCCTCTGCCGCCGACTCGCTTAAGTGACCACAGTCCGTTCTGGGACGCGGGCTTTCCGGCGCTGATGATTACAGACACCAGTTTTATGCGAAATCCGCACTATCACGAACCGCCGGATACTCCTGAAACTCTGGATCGCGAATTCCTGCACAAGGTTGCCGAAGGCGTTCTGAATGCGGTCAGCGAATTGACGGAATGACGGAACGAAAAAGGCGTGGTGGATCGATCAAGCGGCCAGCCGATGAATTTGCTCTCTCGCGTTCTCCAGGGACAGCATTCGGGATGACCAGAAGTGACATTGCACTGAACCGATTCACCGAAAATGACTGACGTGTGGCGACCGGTGGCGGCTGGCGGTAAACTGTCACGACTTACTTCGTATCACGTGTTTCCGCTTCTGTGTCTGCCTCACCATGCATCGTCCCTTCCTCTTGTGGCTTCCCCTGTGTTGTCTGTGTGCCGCAGACGATCCTGTCGCAGAAAAGTCTGCCGGCAGCGAAGATGTGGAATTCTTCGAAGCGAAGATCCGTCCTGTTCTGATCAGGCATTGCTACGAATGTCATTCGGCCGATGCCGAGAAACTTCAAGGCGGATTGCAGCTTGATTTCGCTGACAGTACACGGGCGGGCGGAGATTCCGGCGCTGCCGTCGTTCCCAAAAACCTGACAGACAGTCTGTTGCTGTCGGCGTTGAAACATGAATCTTTCGAAATGCCGCCGGACCGACGTTTGTCAGACAGTGTCATCGCAGATTTCGAGCATTGGATCAGCAATGGAGCCGTTGACCCACGAGAAAACGTCGGCACAGTCGTGCATTCGGCGGCCGACGGTATTGATATTGAAGCCGGGCGCAACTTCTGGGCCTTTCAACCACCTCAGCCTGCGAAACTTCCTGATTCGGTTACGAACTATTCGCGCCGCATTGACGCACTGGTCGAACAGCAGCTTGTCGAAAGAGGAATTCGCCCCAATGGCACAGTGGATCGCGTGACGCTGTTGCAGCGGCTGTCTTTCGATCTGATCGGCCTTCCGCCAACACGGGAAGAGGTCGAGGCTTTCACCGCCGATGCCGCCCCGAACGCATTTGAGACCCAGGTTGAACGTCTTCTCTCGTCTCCTCAGTACGGTGAACGCTGGACGAGACTGTGGCTCGACGTCGTTCGGTATGCTGAGGACCAGGCTCATATTGTGGGCAGTAACAAGTCTTTGTTCTATCCGAACGCTTATCGATACCGCGACTGGGTGATCAATGCGTTTAACAAAGACCTTCCGTACGACCGGTTTCTTGATCTGCAGATTGCTGCGGACGTCATTGAAGAAGGCTCAGCAGAAAATCTTGTCGCGTTGGGATTTATCGGACTGGGGCCAAAGTACTATCGCCGCAACGACCCGGAAGTCATGGCCGATGAATGGGAGGACCGCGTGGACGTCGTCAGTCGTGGATTGCAGGGACTGACCGTTGCCTGCGCTCGCTGTCACGACCACAAATACGATCCGATCTCAACTGAGGACTATTACGCTCTGGCCGGTGTTTTTGCCGGAACAGAGATGCATAACAGGCCATTGTCGAACGACGTTGAGAAGGACAAATCCGGCAATTCCAAGAGTCCGGACAAATCTCTGCACGTCGTGCGAGATGCGAAGCCGCAGGACCTGGCCGTCATGATCCGGGGAGACGTGAACAACAAAGGTGACGTCGTCCCTCGCGGCTTTCTTCAGGTCATGTATCCCGGGCCGCGCCGCTCGTTTTCAAATGGCAGTGGTCGCCTGGAACTGGCGCAGGCGATTACGGATCCAGCCAATCCATTAACCGCTCGAGTGATTGTGAACCGTATCTGGCAGCAGTATTTTGGTCGAGGTCTCGTGGCGACTCCCAGCAACTTCGGTCAGCTTGGAGAACGTCCGTCGCATCCGGAATTGCTTGACGATCTGGCAGTTGGCTTTATGAACAATGGGTGGAGTGTCAAATGGCTGCATCGCCAGATCGTACATTCAGCGACTTATCAAAGATCCTCGGAGCGGACAGCAGCCGCGGCAGAGATCGATCCGGTGAATATCCGGCTGTGGCGAATGCCACGTCGCCGTCTTTCCGTCGAAGGTTGGCGCGACGCAGTGCTGACAGTGACGGGGCAACTTGCGAATCAGACAGGTGGCCCATCCATAAAGCCGGATGACCCCACAGAATTGCGTCGAACGATTTATGCAGAAGTCAGCCGGTTTGAGTTAAGTCCGATTTTGTCTTTGTTCGATTTTCCGGATCCCAACGCCCACTCCGCCGGACGCATGGAAACAAATACGCCATTGCAGAAACTGTTTCTAATGAACAGTGCTTTTATTACTGCACATTCCAAAGTACTTGCCGCCGAAATTGTTTCGGCGGTTGCTTCGGACGTTGAGCAGTCTGTGAAAAAAGTGTTCCACCGAGTATTCCAACGTGCTCCGGACGAAGAGGAACTGTCAGCAGCCAGGAACTTCCTTGTCGGTGCCGGCAATAGCGGGTTGGAACAATTTGTGCAGGCAATGCTGGCTTCGAACGAATTCTGGTTCGTGGATTGAAACCTGCCGACTACGCTGATGCCAGCAGCATTTTTCTTAATACCACAACCACGCCGACCAGATACAAAACACATGCTGCGACCAGCGGATAGATCAGTTCCGGCACGGCCGTCAGTAGACCGTCCGCCAGCCATGCCTGTGCAAAACACAGGGGCGCCATCCCCAGCGCAGTCGCCGCCGTCACTTTCCAGACAGGGATGCGTGTATACCCAGCGGCATACGAAATCATGTCGCTGGATGTCAGAGGATTAATTCTCAGTAGAAAAACTAATCTCATGCCCTGCGATTCGACGTTCGCCTGCAGGCGTTCGAGTCGATGTTCATCGAAAAAACGACTGAGCCAGGTGCGCCCCAGAACACGCGTAATGGTGCACGCGAACGCCGCGCCGATGATATTACCCAGTAGCGACAGTGCACCACCCAGAAATGGCCCAAAGATGATGCCTCCGGGAGCGTACAACATCAGTCCGGGAATTGGTGCGACGACCACTTCAACGGTCACAAATGCAACATAGACGACCGGTGCGAAGCTCCCGTAGCCAAGGAAGTACTGTCGCAGGTGCTCCAGCTTCCCCGCGGAGTCGAGGTCCGGTCGCATCAGCGAACGGACAATGCCACCGTCCTGCCATGAAACCGCGGCACCAGCAATAACGGCGCACGCTGCGAAGGCGACAATCAGCTTTGCCGGCCCGAATCCCGGTTGACGATCGTTCGATGTCATGGCAGATGCCATAACATCTCGGCGGGAACCTGCTGAGGGTCAGCGCCAATTTGGTGCATCATCAGTTGCAGTTCCTGTCCGCCGTTACCTTCGAAGTGTCCAATCCTGAGCGTGTGGAAACCTTTCTGCAGATACAGCAGCTTTCCTGCGGGCGTTGGCGGGTGGTTGCCGTCGTGGTCGATAATGACTTCGTCGTCAAGATAGACCTTGCTGCCGTCATCAGAAACGACGATCAGTCGATAGAGATCGTCGTCAGGAATCCGCAGAAAGCCGTTCAGGGCCACAGCAAAGTGGTCTGCGCGTTGTTCCTGTATCGCAGGCAGGTCAATTGTTTTTACGACGCCTTCGCGCACGAGCGTCTGCTGTTCGAAATCGGGTAGCAGTGAATATTCACCATGGTAAAAACGATAGGCTAACCCAGGCATCAGCGTGTCACCGGACACCTTCGCTGCAGGCATCGGTAACAGCTCAGTTGGTCGAATTGTCGCTTTAAGCGTTTCTTCACCGCGTTCTACGGTGACGTCGAACGTTTCTGCTTCTCTCAGCAGCGACGTGAGCTCAAGAAACCAGTCGACCTTGTGGTGCAGCACTCGACCATTGACCTCAGTCAGGACATCGCCAGCCTGAAGCCCGGCTGCCGCCGCTGCAGAATTCTGAATAACGCGATCGACGGCGACGTTCGAGACAGATTCGGCAATGTGCAGCCCGACTTGCTTTCGAGCCTTTAGTTCCGGTTCCAGAATCTGTTCAATTGTGTTGTGAACATCATCTGCCGGAATTGCGAAGCCAATGTTTTGCTCCTGAAGGACCTTTGATGATACGACTCCGATCAATTGACCTTCCATGTTGATCAGCGGCCCGCCGGAATTGCCGCCGTTACTGGCAGCGTCAAACTGAATCAGTGTGTCGCGGCGACTATTCGCGTAGTTGGTCATGACAAGTGCGTTGGGGGTGCCCGTTAATACCTTTCGGGAACTGACGATCCCGGAGGTGAAAACCAGCCCGCGACCACCGGGATTGCCTGCAACCACGACCGATTCTCCATTCAACAGATCATTGCTGCGTCCCAGAGGTACCGTCGGAAAAGAACGGTTTGCAATGAGCCTGACGATGGCAAGGTCCTTTTCCGGCAGACGACCAACGACACGAAATCGTACGGGCTTTTGTTCACCCGGCAGGTCTGACCCGATCAACGCAAATCCGTCCGCGTTCTGCACCACGTGATTGTTTGTAAGGATGTATCCGTCCGGGTGAATGATGGTGCCGCTGCCCGATATCAGCTGTCCCGAAGCAATCGGAATAAATAGCGACGTGATGGCTGGCTCCGCCACGTGAATCACCCTGACAACGGTCGTGACTCGAAGAGAGTCCGGTAGCGTGGAGGACTCCTGAGCGTCAAGCCGATTCAAGAGCAGCACGAATGCGAATCCGCATATGCACGCCACCTTTAGAGTCAGCGTTCGCGGCAGCACCGTCAAAAAAAGTGTATGGGAATATGTGCAGTTCATGGTTTTATTGTTGGGGCAACTATTGAATTGGCGGTGACAGGTCGTTCCACAACTTCCCGTATACTCGAATTCCTGCTGGAGTTCGAAGAATGACTCACGGAAAGAGTTCAGCCGTTCCACGGTGGCAGTTGCGGGATGCAAGCCAATCGTATTCGGCGCGAGTTCTGTGTCGTCATAAATTCAGATATGCAGTATTGCGCGATGATGGGCAATTTGACATGCTTCGCTAAGGTCAAAATCGAACAACAAACGAATTGAGGAGCAGGACCTCGCGAGCTTGCGCGACCATACGGCGTTCAAGCCGTTGCTCGAACGACTGCATGAACCAGACACAGAACGTGACACCACGGGAAACCGTTCGCTGCACATCAACAAATATTGTCTGCATGTACCGATGTGGCTGTACAAGCCTGTTGTGTTGTCGACTCGGTGCCTTGTCTGCAGCCGTACAGATTCAGGAAAAATGTGGGACAAAGGCCAGGCGTGGGCGCACTGAACGATGTGGACGCCGACACCAAAAAGCGAGAATCGGCCACTCGCTGAGCATCACCCATTTGCTGTCGCCGAGCCGTTTGGCGCTGCGCAAAAACAACTCGCCCCGTCGACCCGTGGCTGAATCTCCGGAGTACTATCACGTCCTCACGGAGCAGGTCTCTGTTTCTATCACGCTACGACAGCCATAGAACTTCGGTGCCTAACAGCATTGGCTGCCAGCCTGTTGCCTGCATTCGGCGTACTACAGGCAATCGGCAGCCCTGCCACAGGTCGGAACACTGGCGAGTAATCACAAAATCCGCCGAAAAAGTGGCTGGAATTCGGCAGGAATGCCGATAGACTTCCTCACCCTCGCACAGGGAAAGAACCTGTGCGACCAAACACCTGACAAATCAGCGACATCCGCGTTTCTACGAAACGCAGTAAATACATTGTCGCGGGGTGGAGCAGCCTGGTAGCTCGCGAGGCTCATAACCTCGAGGTCGTCGGTTCAAATCCGGCCCCCGCCACTGAAACCCCACGGTTACGAACTTCGTGACCGTGGGGTTTTCTCATGCGCCTCTGGAGAGACGACGGCGAATCGTTCGCAGTATCGCCAGCGTCCGCAACAACTTGCGACGTATCCCATTTCTCGTCCGCCGTCCGCGATCTCAAACCGAGACCACTGCGCGACACGCCGTTTCTCCGTCTGATCCCGTTTCTGGCCCAAAGTCTCAGTCGACAAGGCGAGACAATCCGGCCGGGTTAAGACAACGTTTCGGACCGAGAGCACTTTGGGCGAACTGCAAATTTCTGTGCAAAAACCCGACCACGAGGTTATCGGAACGCGCGGACATGCGACTTGAGAACGGCATAGGTACGGGCCACGATGGCGATCACCAATTTCAGCCGTAGCGAGGCCCTTGAGGAAGCCATCGGTGTCAGCGTAACCGCCAAACCAACCTACGCCGCCAAC
>JAQWLN010000111.1 GCA_029247265.1 Fuerstiella sp. | reverse complement strand
CCACCAATCTCCATCCACGAATCTCCCCACTTCATATCCACTTCCACAGACGGCTCTGTAAAGGGAAAGAATGATGGGCGAAATCGAATCTGCACATCTGGCCCCAGGAAGGATCGTGCGAACAGCGTCAGCAATGTCTTTAGCTGTGCCATCGTGACATCGCGATCCACCATTAGACCTTCCATCTGATGGAACATGCAGGAATGTGTGGCATCCATTGTGTCAGGGCGGTACACACGTCCCAGTGAAACGATGCGAACCGGTGGCTTCACCGCTTCCATCGTGCGAATCTGAACGGTTGACGTTTGGCTCCGCAACAGTATCGGACCGCCTGCGGTCTTTGCTGCTGTCGCAATATAGAAGTTGTCGAGCGGATCACGCGCTGGATGGTCTTCCGGAATGTTCAGTGCGTCGAAATTGTGTCGTTCGTCTTCAATCTCCGGACCTTCCACGACGTCGAAGCCAAACCGCCCCATAAGTTCACGAAAATGGGCGATTGTCCGAGTGATTGGATGGATCGCGCCAAGGCACGGCAGCTGTCCTGGAAGTGTCGCGTCAAAGTCGGTCGTGGCGGACCGGCTGTGCTGACTGAACCCGGAAATCCGCTGTTCAAGCTGTGCCGTCACCTCCGTACGTACTTCGTTGAACGTCTTGCCGATCAGCGGTTTATCTTCCTTGCTGGCTTTACCAACAAGGCCCTGAAGTTCGCGCAGCTTCCCTTTTTTCTGACCTAGGTACTCAATACGAACCTGCTCAAGTGCTTCAGCCGTAGATGCAGCCCCGATGGCTTCCGTCGCGGCCTTTTTGTAGTCACGGAATGCTTTCAGAATATCCAATTTACAAACTCCGACTCGACTTGATGTTGATTTTGACGCTGGTGGTACGGCAGTCTAACCGATTTGAAGGCAGGCTGAATCCAATGCCAGGGACCACGAAAAACGACGCGAAATTACCAGTTTTATGGCTTCACGAATGCGTCTGAGGCAGCAATCACGCTGTCACCCATCTGGTGTGCCTGTTTATGGTGTCTGAGCGTGCCACTGTGTACCTGACTATGTTCTGTTGCGCATAAAAAAACGAGAAACCTGGAAACAAGTTTCTCGCCGATATGACTGATTCCGAAAAAACTTCAGGCAGTCGCTGCAGATTTCGCAGACTTAACCAACGCAACGACCTCGTCGAAGACCTGAGGATGTACGATTGCCAGTTCGCTCAGTGACTTCCGATTCAGCTCGATTCCTGCCAAATGCAGACCGTGAATGAACTGTGAGTAGGATATGCCACGCTCTCGGCAGGCAGCTGTCAGGCGAATAATCCACAGCTGACGAAACATTCGCTTACGTACGCGTCGGTCCCGAAAGGCATACGCCCGTGAGCGGATAATGGTTTCTTTGACGGTTCGCAACAGCTTGCTGCGACCACCTACGTTTCCGCGAGCTTCTTTAAACAGACGCTTCTTTGAGCGACGACGAGCTTTTCCGAGTCTGACACGCATGATTCAGTCTTTCGACCAGGCCACGAACGGCATTCTAAGCCGGTTTGAACGGTGGGTTCTGGTATGTGATCTTAATAAGGTCGGTGCCTCAGACAATTGACCTGACACTCGCACCTGAGCAGCCGGTCGTGCTTGTGGCCGATGTTACCTCGACCACAATATATTCTCACGAAATCTTCAGCTAAAGAGACGGACGCAGAGCGTTGATGATGTTTTTTGCATCTTTGCCCTCAGAAATACCGCCGTTCCGCAGATGTCGCTTTCGTTTGGCGGGCTTGCCGCTCAACAAATGACCACGAAACGCACTACGGTGCTTTGCTTTTCCTGACGCCGTGATCTTAAACCGGCGTTTCATCCCTTTGTGAGTTTTTTGCTTTGGCATAATTTATCACCTGATGAGGGTATGGCCCCCAATTGAAATTCGAGCTGCCGATCCGAAGTGAATGTCCCTCCTCCATGAGTCCTTTCAAAGGCTCACGACAGCATGAAATGCCACGAAGGTGAACAAATGTATATTATTCTGGCAGTATCGAGCCGAGGAGTATAGTCGGCTGCTGTCCAAGAAGTCCAGCAGTGTTGCTGTGAACCAACAAAAAGGAAAGGGTTAGTCGTCTGATTCCGATTTCCAAGGTGCATGGAGTATCGGCATCTCACACGGCGGATTCAAATCAGAGACGCCAGAACGTTGCGATTGGAATTTTTCGCATGGGCTGCACACCCTGGGAGGCTCGTTTTCAGCCAAAAGCGGCAGCGGCTGGAGCAGGCTCCGGGTTGTTCTCGCAACAAACTCTCGTATGCCGTTCCGTTTCATGTCCGATTGGGGCATTTGGAACTCAGCAGCAAATGCCGACTATCCGAGATCCGGGACTGGAGTGCCCTCGCTCAGTCGACGCCGGACGCGTTGAAACCGATCGAACCACTGCTGGCGAGGATCGACTCCCAGATGTGTGAGGATTGTGGCTGTCAGATCTGCAGGAGTGACCGGCTTTTCGTCGACGTATCCCCCCGTAGACGTCGTGGCACCATAAACCTGACCTCCGGCGACGCCTCCTCCGGCAAGCAGAGCTGTAAACGCATGTGGCCAGTGATCTCGACCGGTTGGTTTTGTCATGCCATTTTGGGTGATGCGACCGATTTTAGGCGTTCTTCCGAACTCGCCAACGGCGACGACCATTGTTGAGTCAAGTAACCCGCGTTCCTCAAGGTCTGCGATAAACGCCGCAAACGCATGGTCAAATACCGGACACAGATCCCCGCTGAGCCGTGAGAAATTTTCATCGTGCGTGTCCCAATGGGGCGACACTTTATTGACTTTGCTTTGGTCATCCCAGTTGACGGTGATCATCGATATGCCGGCTTCCACAAGGCGCCGTGCCAGCAGCAGACTTTGTCCGAATTTAGTCGGACCGTATCGCTCCCGGGTTACTGGAGATTCGTGTTGCAGTGAAAACGCGGACTGGTCACGTGAAGCATCAATCAATCGCTCGGCTGCGGCGTAGCGTTCCTCCATAAGACGCACGTTATTGAGGTGCTGGAGTTTCTCAGCGGACTGAGTTTCAAGTTTGCGGCGAAATTCTCGTCGAGTATTGAAACGCTGTGCGTCGACGTTATTCGGCAACCGCAGTCCCTGTACGTCGAAATCTGCGTGCGTGGGATCGCCTTCCACCAGAAACGGATCGAAGTGATCTCCCATGCGACCTCCGGTCTGGCCCGCAATTCGTCGATCCTGTCCGACAAACTGGGTGTACCACGGCAGGACTGCAGCCTCCGGCAGTCTGCCCCCGCGGTTGCCAAACTGATTCACGAGCGACGACAGCGAAGGCCAATCTTCCTTAGTCGCCTGGTCTGTGACAGGTGGGCCAAAGTATGGTCGGCCCGTGTAAATCTCACTGCATGCCGGCCCGTGAACCGGCATGCGGTGCGTCATGGACCGCAACAGGCACAGCTTGTCCATCTGCTGTGCAATCTGCGGCAGGTGTTCGCAGATATTGATTCCCGGAACGTTGGTGGCGACCGGCTGAAACTCGGCTCGGATTTCTCTTGGAGCGCTGGGTTTCATATCCCACAAGTCAATATGACTGGGGCCGCCGAACAGAAAAATGAAGACGCACGAATTCGCACGGTGGCTGCGGGAACCGGATTCGGTTGCTGCTGTATCACGCAGTCGTCCGAGCTGTGCTGCGGTTAATCCGATCGAGGTCAGCCCGCTGCTGTGCAGAAACTGACGTCGGTTTATTGTTCCGGCAGTTGGAACCTGGCAGTTGCGCATGATCGAGCTCGTAGACGAAACATTTCGATGCGGCACCCGAGCGGTGAATGCACCGATGGTATCTCAGGGAGGTGACACATGCAAACTTTTGCAGTTTGTCGATAGAGATCAGCCGGTACATTCAGATACTTCAAAGACGGTGTTTGGAAAAGCGCGGCGGTCGTGTGAGCAGGTCTGCAGAGCAATCTGTCCGGATCAGGCGACAACGAGGTTCTGAAGGTGGCATGCTGGTCTGTGCCAATCTCCGCCAATATTGGGGTACACGGAAATTTGTGTCGACAGCTCGTTCACTGAGCTTCGTCGCTCGCAAACACTCATGAACCGCGAGACAATTCAGTTGAGGACAAGATCGCCGATATTCTGCTGTATTTGGAATGAAAACCTGTGCGCCGATGCGTCGCGCATGATGAATATCGCATCAATCACTGCTCGCGAACCTGGTACAAAGGGGCCTGGATATGTCTGACGAACGTCGCACTCTGGATTCACTGATGAGCCACCTAAGGATGGAACGTGACGAACTAAAGCTGAAGGTGCACCTTGCTGAACTGGATGCGAAGGATGAATACGCCCGGCTTTCCGAAAAGTTTGACGAACTGACGGTTCAGTATGATCCGATCAAGAACGCCGTTGCAGAATCGGCAGAAAACGTGGTTGCAGCCCTGCGCCTTGCGGCAGGGGAAATGAGTAATGGTTTTCAGCAGATCCGAAAGGCGATCAAAGAGAAGTAGTTCCTCCTGGTCAGATGAGTCGCTGTCCGGTGGAGTCGTGGATCGCCGGAGCTTGCAGGTAACGGTCCGCGAATTCGCACGTTCGTCTGCTGCGGGAGCTGCGTCAGGGGGCGTTGTTTACTCTCAGTCTGAAAAGGAAAATCACGTCGTGGATGTTTCGAGTCTGCCGCAACTGGTACGCAATGCCGGACGGTTAAACGAAGTGGTTGGAGTATTGGTGCGATTCGGTGTGGCACCATGGCTGCAGAGTATTCATGTGGAATGGATCCAGCGGCACCTTCGCACCAAGTCCGGAGACAAAATCGGTGATCTTTCACAGGAGAAAAGAATTTGCTTGGCGTTTACAGAACTGGGAACGACGTTCATCAAACTCGGTCAGATCCTGAGTACTCGCGCCGATCTGGTTGGGCCGGAGCTGGCGGCCGAACTGGCCATGCTGCAGTCGGGAACTCCTGCTGACGACCCTGAGACGGTTCTGGCGACCGTCGAACAGGAGCTTGGCCGGCCCGTCAGTCAGAGTTTCGCAGAGTTTGACGCGAATGCCTTTGCGTCAGCCTCTATCGGACAGGTCCACGCTGCTGTTCTGGAAGACGGTACGCAGGTTGTCGTTAAGGTGCAGCATCATGGAATCGAAGAACGAATTCGGAACGATCTGGAGATTCTGGTCGAGCTTGCGAAACTCGCTGAGAATTATTCGCCTCCGCTGAAACAGTATCGTCCCGTGGCGATCGCCAATGAGTTCCGGAAGACGCTGGAAAATGAGCTCGACTTCACTCTGGAACAGCGCAATCTTATTCGATTTGCCAGTAACTTCGCGGGCGATCCGGGAGTATGCATCCCGGCCGCGTATCCGGATCAGTCCTCATGCCGAGTACTGACGATGGACCGGCTTCGGGGGATGAGCCTTTCCAATCGTGGTGCCCTCGTGGCGGCTGGGTTTGACCTGTCCGAACTTGCTCGGCGTGGAGCAGACATTTTTCTGCAGATGGTCTTTCGGGACGGTTTCTATCACGCAGATCCACATCCGGGAAACCTGATGGTGCTCAACGATCAGGTGATCGGTGTGCTCGACTGTGGCATGGTCGGGCGAGTTGATGACGATCTGCGTGAACAGATCGAAGATCTGCTGTTGGCGGCGATCGATCACGACGCTGACAGACTGCTCGACAGCGTCGTCCGTATCGGGCAGGTGCCTGCCGATTTTGATCGCGACGAATTGAAAAACGAACTGCGTTTTTTCGTTGAGCAATACGCATCGCAATCTGTTGACGAATTTGATGTCAGTGGCGCCTTGAACGGGATGACGTCCATTGTTCGAAGTCATCAGATTACTCTGCCGTCACGCGTGTCGCTGCTGATCAAGATGCTGGTCATGCTGGAAGGAACGGCTCAGCAGCTGACCCCGGCTTTCAGTCTGGCAGAGCTGCTGGAGCCGTATCGTTCTGAGGCAATAATACGGCGTCTGTCGCCGGCGCGAATGTGGCGGAAACTTCAAAATACCCATCGCGACTGGAGTCGGCTTGCTGAGGCATTTCCTGGTGATGTTTCGGATATCGTCCACCGTGTGCGACGAGGGAAATTCAGTGTTCACCTCGAGCACCAACGGCTTGATTCCATTGTTAATCGGCTGGTGATGGGAGTTCTGGCGTCCGCTTTGTTCGTCGGGTCTGCGTCACTCTGGAGCAACAACGTCGCACCACTGGTGTTCGGGGCGTCGCTGCCGGGAGCCATTGGGTGTGTCGTCGCCATTTACCTCGGAGCACAGTTGATTCGCGCGATTCGCAAGTCGGGTAATCTCTGGGACGATCATCGACGGTGAACCTTCTGGTATCTGTCGCCCGCCTGAATCGAAGTGACGCGTAGAGTCGATTCAAAGCCGGGACAGTCGTCCACGGTCGCTTCAGAGCAGCCGGTTGTATCCGTTGAGTGCGGCAACGCGGTAGGCTTCAGCCATTGTCGGATAGTTGAATGTTCTGTTCATGAAGTAATGCAGCGTGTTGCCTTCACCGGTTTGAGCCATGATTGCCTGGCCAATATGAATGATCTCCGTTGCATTCACACCAAAGCAGTGAATGCCCAGGATTTCGAGCGTCTCACGGTGAAACAGAAGTTTCAGCATGCCGACCGGTTGCCCCATGATCTGAGCACGCGCCAGGCTCTTGAACATCGAATGTCCCACTTCGTACGGAACACATTCTTCAGTCAGTTCTCTTTCGGTTTTGCCAAGAGAACTGATTTCCGGGCTGGTGTAGATCCCGGTGGGCACATCTTCCATGCGAAGCTCTTCGCAATGACCGTTTCCCAGGTGCCGTGCCGCAATCCGTCCCTGCACGTACGCGGCACTGGCAAGGGAAGGCGGGCCGATCACGTCGCCAATGGCGTAGATGTGAGGCTTGACCGTCTGGAAAGTTTCGTTGACTTCAATCTGACCCCGGTGATTGGGGATGATGCCGATGTTGTTGAGCTGTAGATCTTCACTGTTTCCCGAACGCCCATTTGCCCATAACAGGATGTCGCTTTTCAATTGCTTGCCGGACTTCAGGTGGACAACAACGTGATCCGGAAAAGTTTCGATTCGGTCGAACACTTCGTTGTGCCGAATGCGAACTCCCGTGTCACGCAGGTGATAGCTGAGCGCATCACAGATCTCATCGTCCAGAAATTCCAGCAGATTGCTGCGCGTGTTTACCAGATTCAGTTTCACGGAAAGACTGCGGAACATAGACGCGTATTCACAGCCAATCACGCCGGCTCCATAGATTGTCATGCTGCCTGGCGTTTCCGGCAGGTCCAGTATTGTGTCGCTGTCAAAAATTCGTGGATGACTGAAGTCGACTTCCGGTGGGCGGTAGGGGCGTGACCCGGTCGCCACAACGAATGAATCAGCAGCCAGTGTCAGTACACTGCCATCGTTGTTTTCAACGGTCACTGAGTTCTCATCGAGAAACGACGCGACGCCGTGATAAACGCGAACATCATTGCGTTCGTAGAATCGCCTTCGCATTTTCACCTGCTGCTCAATGACCGATTGAGCGCTGCGACGCAGGTCGCGGAAGCCGATGTCGACATGAATGCCCAACTGGCGAAAATTGGAATTCGAGCTGACCTCCATTATGCGATAAATGGCGGCTCGCAGCGACTTGCTGGGAATTGTGCCCAGGTGAGTACAATTGCCGCCGATCCGTACCTGCTTTTCAACAACGGCAACAGACTTGCCCTGCTTCGTAGCCTCCATGGCCGCCCCTTCTCCACCAGGGCCGGTGCCGATCACGATGAGGTCGAACTGAGCATCCGACGTGGGGGCGGATTGTGGTGCGTTCTCAATGCTCATGATTTGGCACCTGTCAGGCCGCAGTGCCGCAGCAGTGCATCAGTGCTGGGCTCACGACCACGAAAGTCCCGGTAGATATCCATCGGATGGCGACTGCCGCCTTCAGACAGCACGGTGTCACGAAATTTGCGACCTGTTGCAGCAACGGCAGTCTCGTCGTCAAGGCCAGCTTCTTCGAATGCAGAGAATGCATCGGCGCTTAATACCTCGGCCCACTTGTAGCTGTAATAACCCGCCGCATAACCGCCGGCAAAGATATGTGAAAACGCACACAGGAATCGATTTTCAGACAGCGGTGGCAGAGGGGAAGTCTTTTCTGCAATTCGCTGATGCACGTCGAACACAGATTCGTCCCCGTCGGGATCAAACGTTGTGTGCAATTCGATGTCCGTCATGCCGAATTGCACCTGACGCAGCATGGCCGACGCTGCCCGGTATGTTCGGGCCCTGCAGATTTTGTCGAACAGTTCGTCAGGCAGCACTTCGCCTGTTTCGTGATGAATCGCCATGCCCAGCAGGGTTGGGCGATGGTAGCACCAGTTCTCCATAAACTGGCTGGGTAACTCCACAGCATCCCATTCCACACCGTTGATGCCCGACACGTCTCTTCGGTCGACAGTCGTCAGCATGTGCTGTAGACCGTGGCCGAATTCATGAAACAGAGTTTCCACTTCACGAAATGTCATCAGTGAAGGCGTCTCGCCAACAGGCGGAGTGCCATTGCAGACAAGGTGCGCTACAGGCAGGCGAGTTTCATCGGAGGTGACGGACCGCGCGATGCAGTCGTCCATCCATGCACCGCCGCGTTTGTTTTCCGGACGTGAGTACGGATCCAGGTAAAAGCCCGCGATCTGCTGATCCTGTTCGTTGAAGATCTCAAAATAGCGCACATCTTCATGCCACACTGGAGCCTTACCATCCGCAGCGCGGACTGAAATTCCGAACAGACGATGACACAGTCCGAAGAGTCCGGTCATGACTCGTTCCAGTGAGAAATACGGCCGCAACTCTTCATCGGTAAAGGCATATCGGTTCTCCCGAAGGCGTTCTGCCCAGAAGCCTACGTCCCAGTGAGCAAGGTCACCATCGTGTCCGGTTTCGTTCGCCAGTTTTGTTATCTCGTCCAGTTCTGTGTGGCCACCCTTCAACGACGCTCCCAGCAGGTTATTAAACATCTTCTGCACAGCAGCGACGTCATGGGCCATCTTTCTGGAGAGGCTCAACGCTGCGAAGTTGTCGTATCCAAGGAGTGTGCATTTTTCCCGACGCAGCCGCAGGATCTCCGCGATCAGCGGGCAATTGTTGGTATCACCGTCTGCAGCACGTGACACATATGCCCGGTAGACCTGTTCGCGCAACTGGCGGTTGCCGCAATGTTCCATGAACGGCCCGAAGCTTGGCGCATCCAGTTTTACTCGCCATGGGCCTGCCTCGGCGGTGGCGTCGTCTTTGTCTTTGTTTTCCTCAGCGTCGGACCATGCTGCTGCAGCCATTCTGCGAAAGCTTTTCGGCATGCCTTTCACGTCTTCGGCCGACGTGATGTCCAGGTGCCACGCTTTTGTTGCATCCAGCACGTTGTTCGAAAAATCGCTTCCCAGCTGAGACAGCTGTTGAGCGATTTCATTGAACCGTTCGCGGGCTTTACCATCGAGGCCGATACCTGCCTGTTCAGCGCTCAGGATCGCCTGCGTGATAATCCGGCGCTGGGCATTCTCGAGCTTCTCCCAGTTTTCGTTATCGCGGAGAGCACAGAAACGATCATACAGCGGCCGGCTTTGTTTACTCTTCAGGCTGAATTGCACAACGGAAGGCAGCATTGCTTCGTGAGCGTCACGAAGTTCGTCACTGTTGGCAACGCCAAGCAGATGGCTGACTGGAGACCAACCGTACTCAAACAGTACATCGACCTTTCCGAGCGGCACCATCAACGCATCCCAGTCAGACAACGGAGCTGCTTCAGCCTGTGCAAGATATCTTTCGGCCTCCCGCAGAATTGTGGCGACGGCAGGCTCCACATGTTCAGGTCTTATTGCGTCGAACGCTGGTAGTCCTTTACGACGTTCCAGTGGGTTTTCATTTGTCATGAACTTCGTCTTGCCGGTAACAGGGGATTCGTGCATTCGGAACGCAGTTGCACTGCGCGTCTTTGCACTGTCGTGGCGTTTTGTACACCGCATGGTCGACCTCTTCGAGGTCGACTGCGTGAACATGTGATTCTAAATCCGCGAATACGTTGCAACTTGCGGTTGCAAGTCAATCGGGATAAAAAAATAAAATCAAAAAAAGGTCTCACGAAGTTGTAACATGACGATGTTTCGCTGTTGTCGGCGAAATCATCAGTGACTATAAATTGCGACCTACTGCTATGGCTGGTGAATGTTGGTTGCACGGACAGCACGTTCTGTGCTGCATTCTAGCTCCGCTTCACCAGACATTTTTTCTCGCCTTCATTTCATTCCTGCCTCTCAGACTTCAGCGATCGTTGAAGTCGAGCGATTTCTTTTTGAAAACGGTATTGCTCATGCAAAACCATCTTTTCGATCTGCAGCCCGGTGAGTCTGTTTTGTTAGGGGACTACAAAGTGACTCTGCTGGAAATTGAAGACGAAGCGGCCGTCCTTGAAATCGAGGGGCCAGATGGTGGTGTTCAGATCGAACCAATCAACTTCGCCGCAGCGGAGACAGAAGAAGAACTCGCAGTCCTGGCGTAAAGCCGGTTGACTCAATCCGGGCCGTGCTGACACCGTTGCGACATTCGCACGGCGCTCCGGGCTCATCCTGCAGACCTGCCAGCGTAGTGCACGCGCGGCATCAGGTGCGGTGAACGTGCAGCCTGCTTTCTGTGGACTGCCCCTTTCTGTGGACTGCCCCTGTCTGTGGACTGCCCCTGTCTGTCGGTGCAGCTGGACGGTTGGCATGTAGGGCTATCGGGTGCCGACTGCAGTGACGTTTTTCGCCAACTTGATCAGCAATGTACATGTTGTGCGCTATCCGGAACGATATTGAATCGACAGACCCAGTCGGTAATCGGGTGGGACAGCGGAGTGTTCGTTCATTGTGGAGCTCGTTAAGGAGTCTGCGTCGCCATTCACTTTCGCCGACGTGTGCGAAGTGTCAGAATATCTGCTTCCTGTTCACCGCCGGAGTTATCGAATTCCGGATCAGCCAACATCTCAGGCCTTTGCTGCTGTTGCCGCGAACAAAATTGTCGCTGCTGCTGATCACCAGTCTTCCATTCCCAACCAGAATCAAGTTGGTACAACGAAGCGGTACTTATCATGGTTGACTCATTTCGCCCATTGCTGCCACATTCTCTCGCTCTCGGCATTTGTCTTTTTGCATTTACGTTGTTCGCAGCGGACGCTCCTGACAGTGGAAGCAAAGACAAGGACGGCTTCGAGGTTCTGTTTGATGGTGCAACGACAAATAGTTGGGACGGTGACGGTTCCGTTTTTCGAGTCGAATCCAACTGCATCGTGGGCGGGCAGTTGAAAGAGAGAATTCCTCACAACTATTTCCTGTCGCATGAACGGGACTTTGGGGATTTCGAACTTCGCCTGCAGTTTCGATTGGTTGGTGACAGTACCAATGCCGGCATTCAGATTCGCAGCGAACGAATTCCCGATCATCATGAGATGATTGGCTATCAGGCGGACCTGGGTCAGCAGTATTGGGGTTGCCTTTATGACGAATCGCGTCGCAGAAAGATTCTGGCGAAGCCCGATGCAAAAGAACTGGACAAGGTACTCAAACGCGATGGCTGGAATGACTATCGGATTCTCTGTGAAGGTCCAAGGATTCGGCTGTGGGTCAACGGACTGCAAACCGTTGACTACACCGAAGAAGACAAAGACATCGCTCTGACGGGGAAAATTGCCGTTCAGATTCATGGAGGTGCCCCGGGTGAAGCGTGGTACCGCAATATTCGCATCAAGCCGTTGAAGAACTCGCTTCCTTAACGGTCAGGGTGTAGCTGGCGCCTGCCCCGGAATTCGTCGTTGCCGAGTGTCGGCAACAGCAAACGCGTCCAGCGTCCTTTGTTCTGTTAATTTTTTCTACACGACCGGGATCCTTTCACCGATGTCTCAATCAGCCGTCAACTGGAACAGCACACAACTCACCGCCGGCTGGCAAAAGGGCGTTACCGCGTTCTATTACGCGCTGGGTATGACGGAGGCCGATTTTGGCAAAGCTCAGATTGGCATCGGCGTCCCTTTGCTGGAAGGCAACACGTGCAATGTCCATGCGTATGAATTGGCGACTGAGCTGAAAAAGGGCTGTGAAGACGCCGGCATGCTGGGATTTCCCTTCGGTACGCCCGGAGTCAGCGACAATCTGAGTCAGGGACTCGAGGGCGGCAACGCCAGTCTGCCTTCACGCAATCTGATTGCCAACAGCGCGGAATGCGTCGTGACGGCTCATTGCTATGACGCATTGATCGGTACGCATCACTGTGACAAGAACGGCCCCGGATTCGCGATGGCATTGGCCCGGACGAACTATCCAGGCCTTGTTGTCAGCGGCGGCAGTATTCTGCCGGGCTGCCACAACGGCAAAGATATCACCATTCTGGATGTCTACGATTCTCAGGCTGCTGTATCGGTCGGCGAAATGTCAGAAGCTGAGGGCAATGAGATTCTTCGCAATGCCTGTCCAGGCCCCGGCGGCTGCGGGATCGCGGCATCTTTCAACACCTGGGGCATTGCTATGGAAGCCATTGGCCTGATGCTGCCGGCCAGCAGTTCGATCCCGGCTGTTGACGCCGAAAAGCGAGCCGAATGCCGCCGTGTCGGTGCGGCGTTGAAGAACCTGCTGGAGAACAATATTCGCCCCCGAGACATTCTGACCAAAGCCGCGTTTCGCAATGCGGCGGTATCGATCGCCGCCGCCGGAGGTTCCACGAACGGTGTCCTGCATCTGCTGGCGCTGGCTCGTGAGGCAGACGTTGATTTCAGCCTGAAGGACTTGCAGCCGATTTTCCGCGAAACGCCCGTGTTGTGCAGTTTTGCTCCACGAGGTCCCCGGACAATGGTGGACCTGCACAAAATCGGTGGCACGCCTGTGCTGCTGAAGCATCTGCTGGATTGCGGTCTGTTGGATGGATCGTGCCTGACAGCAACGGGGAAAACCATGGCCGAAAACCTGGCCGACGTCCCTGCTCCGCCGGCAGGACAGGATCTGATTGTCGATCAGGAAAACTGCTACAAGCCGTATGCGGACATGCAGATTTGCTTCGGGAACCTCGCCCCGGACGGCATCGTCTTTAAAGTTTCCAGCATGAAGGACCCTGTCTTTGAGGGCACTGCCATCTGCTTTGACGATCCTCGTGATATTGTGAAGGCGGTCGAGGAACGCCGGATCAAGCCAGGCAGCGTGATCGTTCTGCGCTACTGGGGACCCGTTGCGTCCGGCATGCCCGAAGTTCTGGTCGCAACGGCCGCTCTTGCCGTGCCGGAACTGGACGGAAAAGTCGCATTCATTTCAGACACGCGAGTCTCGGGCGTATCTCATGGTGCGATCGGCGTTCACTGCGCTCCGGAAGCCGCTGTCGGTGGGCCCATCGCCTGTGTTGACGATGGCGATACGATTACGTTTGACCTGATCAACGGAACACTCGAAGTGAATCTCTCCGATGAAGAGCTCGCGGCCCGCAAAACCACCCTACCCCCGTGGCAGCCGCGAGACCCCCGTCGAGGCTATCTGTCGGACTTCTGCGCCACGTCTGCTCAGGCAAATCACGGGTGTGTCAGTGCCGCGTTGATTCCCGCCACGGCCAGGTAAATCAACAGGCAGAGATTGACTACGGGTGGCGATATCCGTTATTTCTGAAGTGTCTGCGGCGTTCGTCATCATGGAAGACGTCACTGCCGACCGTCTTCCATGATGATTTCATTCCATCTGCGCGAAAAAGTCGTCCATAT
>JAQWLN010000100.1 GCA_029247265.1 Fuerstiella sp. | reverse complement strand
CTTCGTCGTTAAGTACGCAGACACGAATTGTGTCATCGTGATAGTCAATTCCAGCGTGCACCGTTAAACTTGTCATGTCTGTTGCTCCCGATGTGTTGTCTAATTCACCAACCAGCATCGTAGCTGATTCGTGAGCAACAGACTTTTCATCCCCATCTGGCTCTGCCAGTGTTATTGACAGTCTCAAGGCACTGGCAGAGCCAGTGGTACACAGATATTTGTCCACGGCAGATGCCGGTTCATGTATCGCTGTTGGCGATCAATCGTTGAAGCGTCGACGGATCAAGGTTGCCGCCAGAGACAACAATCCCGATTCGCTGTCCTGCGAATCGGTCTTTGTTTCGTATTGCAGCGGCCAGCGGTACGGCACCGGACGGTTCGGCCACGACCTTGGCCTGAAACATCATCGCCAGAGTTGCTGCGCCGATTTCTTCTTCGCTGACTAATAAAACGTCGTCTACCAGTTCTCGGACGATGGGGAACGTCAACGTGCCCAGACAAGTGCGCAGGCCGTCGGCGATGCTATCGTGCCGTACTGGTAATTCAATAGTTCCGGATTGGACGCTGCGAAACGCGTCGTCGGCCCATTCCGGTTCAGTCGCGTAGACTTTGGTGTTCGGGTTCAGTGACTTCGCTGCGATCAGTGTTCCACTCAACAGTCCCCCACCGCCGACAGGCACAATGATTGCGTCAAGATCGGAAACCTCATCCAGCAATTCCAGCGCCGAAGTACCCTGGCCTGCGATGACTCGATCGTCGTTGAAGGGGTGAATGAAGGTGGCCCCGGTTGCTGCGATCACTTTGTCAGCAGCTGCCTGACGTGAGTCCGAATCCGGCTCGCAGAACGTTGGTTCCACGCCGTAGCCTCGAACAGCATTGATCTTGACGATCGCAGAATCATGAGGCATGACGATGTGAGCAGCGATGCCTCGCAACTGAGCGGCCCGAGCCAATGCGGCGGCATGATTGCCGGAAGAGTGTGCGACAACCCCGGCCGCCGCTTCGTTTTCTGTCAGCGAAAAAACGGCGTTGCACGCACCACGAGATTTAAACGCACCAACGTGCTGCTGGTTCTCACACTTGAAGAAGACCTGCGCGCCCAGTGCTTTGTCGAGTATCACAGACTGAACGACGGGTGTGCGGATGACTTGACCGTCAATGCGGTTTGCCGCCTCACGTATCGTTGTCAGATTAATGGCGAAGTCTCGGGGCAATGAAGTCTCCTTGAATGAATACTCAGGAAAAAGAAAGCAGTTCTCTTATTTCACAGGAACTGCTTTGAACTGTTCAATTGCCCTGGCCGCAATTGGTAATGATGCAGTCGCATTTCATAGACAGAAGGTGCGGTGTGTTGCAAACGCCACCAATTTTTGATTTCCTGTCCGCCACGACAATAAACCATATCGTCTGAGTCAACGGTCCGGAAACGTTATCCGAGCTAACTCTGTTGCGAAGAATAAAGGCACGCTGATGTTTCGACTTTTACTGGCTCTGCTCACCACGACATCGTTTTCTGCGTCTATGGCACAGGACGCTCCGAAGACTGGTCCTCAATTGGAATCTGTCTGGTCAGTATCTGAAGGATTGAAAGCACCGGAAAGCGCCTACGTTGACCCCGGGACCGGATTTCTGTTTCTATCACAGATCGGTGAAGGTGGTGGCAAAGGCAAAGATGGCGACGGTTGGATTTCGAAGCTGACCACTGACGGACAGGTGGTCAAAAACAAATGGGTGACCGACCTTAACGCTCCCAAGGGAGTTCGCAGCCACAAAGGCATGCTGTACGTCAGTGATATCGATCGCATCGTGGCGATTGATATCGCGGCGGAAAAAATCACGAAAATCATTGATGTGAAAAATGCCGTATTTCTGAACGACCTTGCCACAGATTCAGAAGGAACGGTTTACGTGTCCGACCTGGCAGCCAGTAAAATTTATCAGTACAGGAACGAAGAAGTTTCAGTTTTCGCTGAGGGCGAACAACTGGAACATCCCAACGGCGTACTTGTTGACGGTGATTCTCTGGTGATTGGCGGCTGGGGAACCGGATTCAGTCAGGAAGATTTTTCGACGAAGGTATTGGGCCGTCTGCAGAAGATCAATCTCCGTACGAAGAAGATGACTGCAATTACGCCGGAGCCCGTTGGGCACCTGGACGGCATCGAGGCCGACGGCAAGGGAGGCTACATCGTGACTGACTGGCGCAACGGTAAGCTGTTTCGCATTAACAAAAAAGGGAAAGCTCGACTGCTGATGAACTTTCCTCAGGGTGTGGCCGATCACGCTTACCTTGTCGACAAACAGCTGATTATCGTTCCTGAAATGATGGAAGGAAAATTAACGGCGTTCAGGTATGCTCCAGGCAGGAAGAAGCCGACTTCCAACTGAATAGCTTTGCGTGCTTCAGGCCAGGTTGTGTCGTCGGGCCGCGTCTTCCATTTTTCCTTCCCGCACAAGGGTCTGTTGCGTCAGCGCTCAGATCTGCAATCGTCCGGTTCCACTTGGGAAACTCTGTGTCCACAATTGCATCAAACTCAGTTCCGCCTGTTCTTCGCAACCGGAAGATTACCGGCATGTCGGCCGTGCTGTTGCCTTTTGCGACGGACGGCACCGTTGACTGGCCGGCCTTTGATGGCCACGTGGAACGCACACTGGAAGCCGGATTGGTTCCTGCTGTCAATATGGACACCGGGTACGTCAATCTACTGGACGATGCGACGAAACTGGAAGTGCTGCAGCGCACAAACAGACTGACGTCCGGCGGCATGTTTGTGGCCGGCGCCTTTCTGGCGGATGCCCCGGGAGCGAGTTTCGATCTGGATGAATACTCGCGGCGGATGAATGACATCGAACAGAACGGCGGCGTTCCGGTGATCTTTCAGTCGTACGGATTGACGCAGCAGGCCGACGATGACATTGTCGCGTCGTACCGTCAAATTGCGGAACGGTGCAGCCGATTCGTGGGATTCGAACTGGGCACTGTGTTTCTTCCGTTCGGAAAAATCTATTCGCTGGATGTGTATCGTGAGCTGATGAACCTGTCCAACTGCATCGGAGCCAAACACTCGTCGCTGAGACGTGATTTGGAATGGCAGCGTCTGGCTTTACGGAATGAAGTACGGCCGGACTTCATGGTGCTGACCGGCAATGACCTTGCCATTGATATGGTGATGTACGGCAGCGATTACCTTCTGGGTCTCAGCAGTTTTGCCCCGGATCTGTTTGGGCAGCGAGACCGGATGTGGGAATCCGGTGATCTGAACTTCTATCAGCTGAACGATGTGCTGCAGTACCTGGGTTTCTTCGCATTTCGAACGCCAGTGCCAGCGTATAAACACACGTGTGCACAGTTTCTGCACCTGCGGGGCATGATCGCATCCGGTTTGACTCATCCCGATGCTCCGGAAAGACCCGCAACAGACCTGCCGATTCTGGAAGCGCTGCTGGAACAGCTGGCCGATTACACGAGCGCGTAAACTCTGAATGACCGTTACTTCTTTTTCAGCTGCCAGTGCTCGTCAAAGAAATCTGCCGCCACAATCTTGCCCGGCCAGACGTTACCTGGCGGTGTGCGGAGGTCGACGACAGCCCAGTCCGGCAGCATCGGCACCTGCCGAGCGTTGTTCAGGTAGGCGAATTCACGAAACGTGAAGCTGCTGTTGAAGACGACGTAGCGGTCAGGGTTCAGCGGGTTCGGATAGATCAGAATGGGTGCATGATTGGCAGCGTCGAATTCTTGATCACCGATGCTGACTTTTTTGCCCGTCCATTGAATCGGAAGCTTACCCGCGACTCTTGCCATAGCGCTGTTGGACGATGGGTCGCCCCACAGAACCAGATTTGCCGATTGAATCAGTTCGTCGGTCACGTCCGTGTCGTCGATGACTCGAGCATCACCACGGAAGTGGCGACGCCAGTGTTCGACGGCACGATCCAGTTCGGCGGTGGCCCAGCGGCCGACTGCTTCGTTGGCAGCTTTGCCTGTCGGGCGGACGAAAACGAAGGAATCCATAAACGCATCGTCAATAGGGCCCTGTAGATGCTGACGCTTGCGAAGCTGATTGCCGAGCGGTCCGCTTTGCCACTTACCGTTTGCATTTCGGTGAGCCTGAAGTCGCGCAGATCCGTCGGAAAACGGTGTCGTTGTTATGCGGAACCAACGGCTGTTTCCGTCGTCCGTGTCTGCAGAGGAATCGTCGTCCGAGATGTCCTCGGCAGAAACGACCGTGGCAGAGACTGTCAAAGATGCGTCGATGCCTGTGGCTTGTTCGAGCAGGAACGTCCCCGTTGGAAAATCCAGCGTAAAGGCAGATACGTTCTCAGTACCGATTCTCAATTCAACTGGATTGTCCCCGGGACTCGCGTCCAGCTTCCAGTGAATGATATCGGCGCGAGCAGGCTTCCAGTGTTCGAGCAGGCCATCAATTGTCAGCCAGTGCATTCGGTTGTACTTGAGTGTCAGCGTCTCGAAATGGATGTCTCGAGGAATCGCTGGTCGGCGCCGCGCGGCGAGTGCCTTCATTCCTGCATCGATGATTTTCATTGAGACACCATCAATGCTGTGGCCCATGTTGGCTCCGATGATGTGCCGCATCCGAATGCCGTGCTCCAGCAGTGCGGATTCCATCACATCCGCTGCCTGTTTCTGGGTGTCATTTTCGCCGCTGTAGGCGATTGTCGGACAGTGAGTCAGGTTTACGGCGTACTTGTCGCAGTCGTAGAGATTCCACAGAGCCTTCTCCCAGGGCGTTGGGTTCAGCGTTTCCTTCTGGAAGAACTTCAGAAACTGAGGAGTCTCAGAAAAACCGGCTCCGGGATTCGCGGCGAACCAGCGGTCAGGGTAGTGGACGGCAAATTGCCAGCATGCAGCTCCGCCCATGCTGAATCCCCGCACGCTGATCTGATCTTCATCAATGCGGTAACGACGCTGAACGTCTTCCAATGCTTCCAGGACATCGACTTCACCTGCGAACTTGAAGGCATTGGAGTAGCGTCCGTAGGGATGCAGCACGATGGTGTGTTCGGGCGTGTAGCGCCCGGCATTCTTCATACGGTCCCACAGAAAGTTGACTTCGCTGAGGGTTTCACCCCGACCGTGGAACCACAGGTCACAGCGAGTCGGCACGCTGTGATGGAATGCGTATGTCGTTGGCATGACCAGCCCATAGGGCTGCACGGTGTGATCAATGCGGCTGATGTAACCTCGAACAACAAGCCCGCTTTGATTTGGCCAGTCGGCCTTGCCGGAGAGCAACTGGTCCGCTCGGGAGTTGCCTTCGACTAACAGCTGGTCAGCTTTTCCGATGTCCTTCGGGGAAAAGAATTCGTCGTAGTCCAGAGCGCAACGCACGGCTCGTTCAAAGATCATGACATCAGGCAGCAACTCCTTCGTAAAGCTGTCCTTCGACTGAGTCAGCCGTCCGATTTTCTGCTGAAGTGTGTTCAGTCCGGACCGCAGCGCCGCTTCCCGATCTGCAGGCACCTCGATTCCCGGACGCGGAACCTGTCGTACGTTTTCGGGGTGATTGTCTTTTTCTCCGTCAGCAATCGACGGAGATGACAGGGCCAGAATTGAAATCAGCGCGAGCAGCGACGCAGTTCGTGACATGTATCGGTTTCCGGGATAAGTGGTCAGGAGCAGGTGACGCTGCCGTTTCAGATAGATCAGCGAACCGAATCCAGCTCAGCCTTCATCATCGTCGACAATGTCCCCGAACTCGTCGCCGCCCTGGATTTCTTCCAGTCGTTTCAGCACGTCGCGGAAGTCGTAATCGACGGACAGGATTTCGGTGTAGTGGTTTTCGGCCTCTTCATTCTTGCCTGCCTTTTCGTAAAGACGACCAAGCCAGTAATGAGCCTGTTTGAAGAAATCCGGTTTGTCCTTGGCGTTCAGAGTTTCCAGGGCCTTAATGAACTGACGTCGGCCGAGGTCGGCCTTGCCGGCCCGAACAAAGCACTCACCCAGCATGACCAGTGAATCTTCTTTTAGCCGTGTATCGGCAGACGCCTGCTGGAACAACGGAATTGCTTTCGGGAATTGCTTGATCTTCCGATAGCGATCGGCCAGTTCAAATCGCATTTTCATGTCGTTCGGGTGTCGGTCGATGCGAGACGCCAGAACTTCGACTTCGCGAGTCATTAATTCCTTTTTCAGTCCATCTGACTTTTCTTTCAGACGTTCTTTATCCGGATTCTTACGAGCTCGCTCGGCAGCTTCGCCGGACCGTTCTCGCATGATTTCCAATTCCACATCTTCTTTTTCTTCCAGAATGGAAGTGTCGTTCTTTGACAGCTCAAGAGCCTTGTCCAGCTGTTCAACTGCCTGCGGCAGCTGACGATCCGTGCGCAGCAAGTTTGCCAGCTTCATGTAGTGATTGACGTTCTCAGGCTCTTTGCGAATGGCGGCCCGCATGTCCATTTCTTCCGATTCGCCAGGAGCTACTGATTCGTTTCTTCCTTTTCCACCACGTCGCGCCTGGCGGTCTTCTTCGTAGGCATTGGTCGGCTTTTCTGCTTTGACATCCTGAGTGCTGCCGGCCTTTTCATAGCCGCCGCGGTCCATCACGGAATCTGCATCGATGCGACCCATCATGGAACGCGCGTCCCCATCTGTCGGGTCTGCTTCGTAGATTCGTTTGAAGCAATTTCGCGCCTCTTTGTATTCACCACGTTCATGCAGAACCTGGCCCAGGCCTCGATTGAAAGCGACGTTCGTCTTGTCGCTTTCAACGGCTTTGCGATAGGCGTAAGCCGCGATCTCACCACGGTCCTGTTGGGCACACGCTTCTCCCAGATCCGCGAACAACTGACCATCCCAGGGATTGACAGCCAGGCCGTCTTCGGCATGCTGGTCCAGTGTTGCCCAATCCTGCTTGCCGCGTGCTTTCTTGATCTTGCCGCGAATCCCCATCAGCTTCATGCCCGCCATCTTAGCGCCGGTCCCGTTGTCGCCATGCAGCTTGCGACAGCACAGGTGTTTTGTCTGGCGGAACAGTACGACGTCAGGCTTCATCTTGATGGCGTTGCTGAAGCATTCGACCGCGAAGTCCCAGTTCTGGCGGCCCATCGCTTCATTGCCCTTTTTGAACCATTCCTGGGCAGCGCCGCCTAGTGGATCACTCATTTGAAATCTCTCAGAAGTTCTTTTGTATCAAATAGATCAGGGGTACCGGCAACAAGGTTTCCCCGAGCGATATGTGATTTGTCATTGCCTGTGGTCGTTGACTTTAGCATAGTCAGGAATGCGACCATAGCCAATGATTCATCGAGCAGGAATTCGTAATCGCCTGACCGCGAGTCCAGCGAGCCGCGTTTCCGGCGGCATTAGTCGACGGGCGTTGCCCACGAGACTAAACGAACGCCAGTAAATCGTCAGCCTGCAATGCCGCTTTCGGCCACTTTTCGTTATGCGTAAGCGGCGAACTGACCGCGGTCCTGTTCCGTGCACGCTTTGCCAGGGGCCGCGAACAACGGGCCATCCCACGGATTGATTACGAGGTCGTCTTCCGCATGTTGGTCGAGTGCTGCCCAGTCCTTGCTTTCGAGTGCTTTTTTGGCTTTGCTGCGTATCGGCAGCAACCTCATACCCGCCATCTTGGCGCCAGTGCTGTTGTCGCCATGCAGCTTGCGGCAGCACAGGTGTTTCGTTTGGCGGTACAACACCACATCAGGTCTGATCTGAATGGCGTTGCTGAAGCATTCCACCGCGAATTTCCAGTTCTGGCGTCCCATAGCCACATTCCCTTTCCTGAACCAGGTTCGACCATCACCGCCTGATGCTGCAGTCATGCGAAATCTCTCAGAAAGAATGGGCGGCCTGGTTGGCATGATGCCAATGTGTGCCACCGGCTCTGCCAGTGTTTTCTTTTGTCTCATTGCACTGGCAACGCCAGTGGCACACTTCAAGACACTGCTGACGAACTCACTGACTATGTCAGGATGTCATGCACGATGTTGCCGTAGACATCTGTCAGACGGAAGTCGCGGCCGGCGTGACGGTACGTCAGCTGCTCGTGGTCGAGTCCCAGGGCGTACAGCATTGTTGCGTGCAGGTCGTGCATGTGGACGGGGTTTTCCACCGGAGCGTAGCCGAAGTCGTCCGTTGAACCGTACGTCAGTCCACCACGCGCACCGCCTCCGGCCAGCCACATCGTGAATCCCTGAGGATGATGATTGCGGCCGTCTCCGTTTTCGACCATCGGTGTACGACCGAATTCGGCTCCCCACACCACCAGCGTGTCTTCCAGCATTCCACGCCGCGCGAGATCTTCCAGCAGGCCGGCGATCGGACGGTCGACTTTGGCCGATTCCGTGATGTGCCCGGACTGCACTTTCTGATGGTGGTCCCAGGTATAATTTGTCGAAACCTGAATGTAACGGACACCGCTTTCTGCAAACTTGCGAGCCAGCAGACACTGGCGTCCGAAGTTGTCGGTCGGTTCCGAATCGATACCGTAAAGATCGAGCGTTGATTTGGATTCGTCGGCCAGGCTCATGACCTGAGGCATCGTCGACTGCATACGAAAAGCCAGTTCGTAGTTGGCGATCAGTCCTTCAATCTGCCGGTCTTCCACGGTGTTGCGCAGGTGCCGTTTGTTCAGTGACTGGATCAGGCTCAGCTGTTTACGTTGCAGATCCGGTGTCAGCTTCTTGTTGACAAGATTCGAGACGGCGGCCTGCGCAATTGGCGTCTCAGCAGATCCGATTGCCGTCCCCTGATGCAGAGCCGGCAGGAATGCATTGCCATAGTTCTGCACGCCTCCGTGTCCACGTGGTGGCGAAATCGTGATGAACCCAGGCAGGCTGTCACTCTCACACCCCAGACCGTAGCTCACCCATGCTCCGACACTGGGTCGCACCAGATTCGCCTGCCCCGTATGCAACCGTAACAGTGCTTCGCCGTGCGCACTGCCTTCGGTGTGCATTGACCGAACGACGCACATGCGGTCTGCCTGTTGGGACAGATGTGGAAACAGTTCGCTCATCCAGACGCCACTGTCGCCGTACTGTGCAAACTTGAACGGTGACCCCAGCGCCGTGCCGAGTTGATCACGATCGATACCAATAGATTTCCCGGACAACGGCTTGCCGGATTCTGCGTTCAATGCAGGCTTTGGATCGAAAATATCGACGTGACTTGGTCCGCCCCACATGAACAGAAAAATGACACGTTTTGCCCGCGCCGGAATATGAGGCAGCGGCAGCGAAGGACCGTATGCTTGTAATGTGTCTGCTGTGGCGCGCTGTCCGGCCATCGCCGCCAGGGCCAGCTGACCGAAACCGCCTGCGCTCGCGCGCAACATGTCACGACGTGTGGCTGTCGGAATGAATTGACCGCACCTCATCATCTACTCCACTATCTGAAAACGGCTGGATGCGAACAGGGCATGACATACCATCGACCACACCTGAGTATCGGCATCCGCGTTGTCGTCGTCATTGAGACTTTTTCGTGTTTCGCTGATAAACCTCAGCAATTCGTCTCGTTCTTCTGTCGTTGGTATTTCATTCAACACAAGTTCAAACAGACGATCAATCTTCGCGGTGGGGGCTACACCAGATTCGTTGTCCAGCACTCGCCGAGCGGTGGCCTGGGCCGCGTTCATCACCTGGGCATCGTTCAGCATGAATAGCCCCTGCGTTGCAACCATCGTCTGTGGTCGCATGCCGGTGGCCGCGTGCGGGTCGGCAAAGTCGAACACATCGAATAGCTCCGGCAGGTCGTTACGAATAACCGGCAGGTAAACACTGCGGCAGGGAAAGTCCGTGCGTCTGCGGTTCTTGTTCTCGCCGACGGCTGTGGCCTGATCTCCCAGATACGAAACCGTGGAATCTAGGGGCGTAACATCCAGCGTTCCGGCTGCCAGCAGCATCGAGTCTCTTAATGCTTCGGGAGTCAAACGACGACGGTGAGCTCGCCACAGCAGACGATTTTCCGGGTCCACCGCATGACTGGCTTCGTCGTGAAGACTGCTCATGGCGAACGTGCGCGTCAGCACGATTTTTCGCACCAGAGATTTCATGGACCAACCAGAATCGATAACGGCGGCGGCCAGATGGTCAAGCAGTTCCGGATGACTGGGAGCTTCGCCCGTACGTCCGAAGTTATCCACGGTCCTGACGATGCCGCGACCGATAAGGTGGTGCCACACACGGTTGGCAAGTACTCGCGCGGTCAGTCGGCCGGCTCCGGTATCAAGATCCGTCAGCCAGCGAGCCAGTTCCAATCTGCCGCTTTGCCCTTCAGGAATTTCGACGGCAGCGTCGCTGACCACACTCAGAAATCCGCGCGGCACCTGTTTGCCCAGGCGATTGAACTGTCCTGCCAGGCGGATGGATTCGTCCGCCGGCTTGTCTTCGTCTGACGGGATCATCGCCCGTGGCGGAATCGCTGGTGGTTTGGCCACCGCCGCATCCAGTTCGGCAACGAGCGTCTTTTGCGCTGCGACACGTTGTTCAGTGGGCTGCTTCGTATCCGCTGCGGCTTCGGCCACCGCGTCCTTATGTTTCGCGACAAACTCATCGAAGGCAGCCGTGTCGCCTTTCTCCAGCAGTTCCAGAGCTGACTTTGCGTGCTTCTGTTTTTCTGTCAATTTGGGCCGCTCGCGCCAATACTTTTCATAAGCATCGTTGGACTTATCACCGTCTGCGCCAAGCCCCACCAGGCGTTCCATGCCTCGTTGCTGGCCCAGCATGTAACGTCGCTGCATAACCTGCGTTGACGTGAAGATGCCGGCCAGCGCGTAGTAGTCGGCTGTGGGAACTGGATCAAACTTGTGATTGTGGCAGCGGGCACAACCAAGGGTCTGCCCCAGCACCGCCCGGCCGATTGTGTCGAGCTGTTCGTCAGCGACGTCCATGCGTCGTTCTTTCGGATCGTTGCCCAGCAGGACCTTCGGCCCCATCACCAGAAAGCCTGCAGCAATGCGTTGGCGGTCTCGCTGTTCAATGGAATCATGTGGCAGCAGGTCACCTGCGATTTGTTCCAGCAGAAATCTGTCGAACGGCACGTCGGCATTCACCGCATCAATGACCCAGTTGCGATATCGCCATGCTTCGCGAAACAGAAAGTTTTCGTCCAGTCCGTTGGAATCGGCGTAGCGAGCCAGATCCAGCCAGTGTCGCCCCCAACGTTCCCCGAATCTGGGCGAATCCAGCAGCTGGTCAACCAGCTTCTCGAACGCGTCAGGTCCGTCATCTTCAAGAAACGCCGTCAGCTGTTGCGGCGTCGGCGGCAGTCCGGTCAGTTGCAGATAGGCTCGCCGTACAAGTGTCCTTCGATCAGCATCTGCGGCAGGCTGCAGGTTCGCCTTTTCCAGCTGTAACAGGATAAACGTATCGATGGCCGATTTCGGCGAATCGATGGTCTTGACCGCTGGCAGTGTTTCCTGCGACAGCAGTTGAAACGCCCAGTGCTCTCGACCAGCGATCGGATCCGACGGGTCGGTGTTCGGCGTGATGTCCTCCATTGGTTTGTCGCGAGGATCCGGCGCACCCATTTGCACCCAATGTTCCAGCAGTGCGATCGCCTTCTGCGGCAGCGCCCTGTCCGGCGGCATCTGTCGGGCGGGATCTTTGTACCGCACGGCCTGAATTAACAGGCTGGCGTCTACATTCTCGGGCATGATTGCCGGACCGCTGTCACCGCCAACGGTCCATCCAGCTCGGGTGTCCAGCACCAGACCGCCTTCACGTTTCCCTGTTCGTGATGAGTGACAGGAATAACAGTGTTTGGCCAGAAGTGGACGGATGTGTTTCTCGAAATACTCAACGCCATCGGCCGTTGCCGAGCGTGCTGAGTCCATTGTGAACACGGCTGTCAACAAACAGATTAACCATGTCACTAATATTGGTGGCCGAACTTTCTTCATCGCATGGATCGTACCCAGGAATGCCTGGCGGTACAGCAGGAAAACAGCCTGTTCTCTTAATGCGAGAAACATCGGGAAGGGCGCGATGATGAAGAGCAATCTGCGGCTTAGTTGACGCATCCGTTTTCGGTCATGCGGCTGAGCAGGTAAGTTGCCTGGGAGCATTGTCCCGAGGTGAATCATGTTGCGGGACGGGACTGTGGTTCCATCCTGCGGTCGACACCACAATCTTTGGCCGTACGCCGTGATATCACCTGACAGGTCATATCGCGATGTTGGCGAAGAATGCGTCAAGCAGTTTGCCAAGCTTTTGCAGTTCCGATTCGACTCTCGGCTGTGCTGAATTTTGCGACTTGTTGGGGGGCGACTGATTCATGGTCTTATCCTCAGGCTGATTGGGAAAACTTGATGCCTCTCAATCTCCTGAGCGAAGTCGCAGCTGCTTTGTTACGTCATTTCCGTAAGATCGACAACAAACCTGTAAGAACTCGTCGTGATTCCGCGACACATGGTTTAGCGGCCAACCATTCAACGTATGTCTTAGTCTTAGAAAAATCAGGGAAGTGACCAGCGATGATCCGCATACGTAAATCAGAAGATCGAGGGCATGCCGATCACGGCTGGCTGGATAACCAGAAGCGTCCGTACGGTCTGGATCATCTTGACAGCAGCAACTTTATGACATTTCTGGAGCGACCTCTCGTTGTCGATGCAATAAATCGTGAAAATCGGCGACTTGGCCTAGCATCCTACGGCGGCACGCCCGATCTTGCATGGAACTGGCAGGCGGGCGTGTTCAACATGGTGCCAATTCAGGATACCAATGACATCGTGGGGGACGAGCCTCAAACAGAGTTCGCCGGGCGCATCGCGAATACAGCATGGTACGACGAATTGTCGAATGGTCGAGGATATGCACATTTCGCATTGGCTGGAACGCTGGCGTTTCCGGACGGAAGAGAGCCGTACAACCAGTCTCAGTTTCGTACACAACCCGAAGCAATAACCGAGTCTAACTGGCTCGACACGGGGCAGATTGACGGTGCCGAATCTTATCAACTGTGTGCCCTTGAAACGGTCATTAATGTCGGGGCATTTCAGCTGACGGGCGAATGGATGAAGATCTGGATGCAGCGTGACCACGGATTCGGCAGCGACCTCTCGTTTCACGGTGGCTACGTTTCCCTTTCGTACTTTCTGACCGGGGAGCACATTCCCTGGAATCGCAAAATCGGAATCATGGGGCGCGTCAGGCCTTTTGAGAATTTCTTCAGTCTGGACACATGCGATGGAGGTCGAGGCAGAGGGTGGGGCGCGTGGCAGGTGGCGGTGCGGTTTTCGCAAGCAGACTTCAGTGACCACGACGTACGTGGCGGAGTTGGTGAGAGTCTGGCGCTGGCATTGAACTGGTACTGGAATGCCAATACGCGACTGCAGTTCAACTACATCTTCGGCCGGATCGATGATCGCCGCACCACGCTGACAAACGCCATGACCCCCGTCGTCTCAGGTGACTACGAGCTCATGGGCACCCGATTCATCATTGACTTCTAAGTCAGTGGGGTCCGACAGGTTGAGTTGACGCTCAAGACCACTGCTCATTGTGGCTCAGAATGCCTGGAAGTGGTTTCAATAACCCAGGAATACAAGCACGAACCGCGAGCGAGTAAGTGAGTGAACATGACGCGTGGAAAAACCAGAGTCGCAACTCACTTGCTGGCGCTGCGTGCTGGTATTGAAACCACTTCTAACGTTTTTTCACCTTCCCGGCCACGAAACCGCACACGGTTCGTGCCGTCGGGTTGCCGATTGTGAAAACGCATACCATGATGTGTCTACGCAGGAAGAAGTCGCGGCAACGCCGGTAAACTTCACGGTTTCGTTGTACGCATCCCCATGTCCCCGCCCGCCCGAGAGAGTTCCGTATGATTCACAGCAGACAAACTTCTCGTCGTTCCTTTCTGAAGACTTCCGCTGCCCTGACGGCGCCCATGATCATTCCGGCTACTGCGCTCGGACGAGCTCCGGGACGAGCTGCCGCCAGTGAACGTCTTTCGGTCGGTCTGATCGGGACAGGAAAGATGTGCAGCGGCTATCACATGAATACGCTGCTTGGCTTTGACGACGTACAGATCACCGCGGTATGCGATGTGGACACAACCCGTCGCGAAATCGCCAGAAAACGAGTCGCCGAAAAGTACGGGGCAAAAGCCGACACAGGCTGTGACGCGTATAACCATTTTCGAAGCATCATTGAACGCGACGACATCGACGCCGTATTGATCGCTGCGCCGGATCATTGGCACGCGATCCCTGTCATTGAAGCGTGCCAGGCTGGCAAAGACGTGTACTGTGAAAAACCGCTGACTCTCACCGTTCTGGAAGCCAAACGATGCATCGACGCGGTTCGTAAACATGGCCGAGTTCTGCAGACGGGCAGCCAGCAGCGCAGCAGTGTGTTCGGACCGTTTCGTAAGGCCTGTGAATTCGTCCGCAGCGGTCGCATTGGAAAGATTCAGAAGGTCACCGTTGGCGTAGGCGGCCCCAGCAAGTGGTGCGACCTGCCGGAAGAAGAATTGGAACCGGGACTGGACTGGGACATGTGGCTGGGCCCTGCGGCTCAGCGACCGTACAACTCCGCGCTAAGTGCTCGGGGAGGAATTTCAAAACCCTGGGGACAGTGGCGGCAATATCGCGAGTATTCCGGCGGCGGCCAGACGGATATCGGAGCTCACCACTATGACATCGCTCAGTGGGCACTTGGCATGGACGAATCCGGCCCTGTGGAAATCAATCCACCTGAGGATCCTACGACTGGAACGGGAGTACAGTACATCTACGAGAACGGAATTGAGATGTTTCACGGTGGTCCCAGTGGTATCACATTTCATGGCACAGATGGAACGCTGCGGATCGACCGGGGTCATCTGAGTTCCGATCCGGAAGACGCGACAAAGGAACCGCTCGGCGAAGACGAAGTCCACCTGTACAACTCGCCGGGACATCACCGAGACTGGCTGAACGCCATTCGCGACCGCAGTCGCCCCGTGGCAGATGTGGAAATCGGCGCTCGTAGCGCGACCGTTTGCCATTTAGGAAATCTGGCCTACTGGCATGGACGCAGCCTGAGGTGGGATCCGAAAAACTGGAACTTCGGCGATGATAAAGAGGCTAACTCGTGGATGGACTACGAACGCCGTGATCCGTGGCAACTGCCGAAGGTCTAGCGACAGAAAGAACTGGCAGCGCATGGGACAGGTCGTCGCCAAGTCAGTAGGCCGTGACCGAGCGAAGCGCTGTTCCGGCACCCACTGTTCCCAGGGTGGTACCGTTTGCCCGCAACAGAACGACGGAGGCACAGCAGGCTGCCGGTAGAACCAACGGAGGTCAGGTTAAAGGCCCCAGCACGAGACTTCTGTTGCAGCGCATCTTCAGCTGCATTCGTAGTATTGTCGGAGCGGCGTCGCTGAGGCTCCTGGATGCCGGCCTACGTTGGTCTGGGAGAGACCATCACACGTATCCACGGAGCGCATTGGCTGCTCGTCTGCTGATTGCAGTGGCGGACGTTATCCAGCCCACGCAGTGAAAACAGGAAGCGTACACAACTATTTTTTCTTTTTCGATTTCGCCCGTGGTTTCGGTACGGGTTTGATCATTACGATCTCGGCATCGTTCTGCAGCTGAGGACCAGGCGTCGATCGACCGTTGCCGATGACCTTGCTCAGCATGCCTTTCATTTTTGCGACCTGATCCGCTTGTTCAGCCTGAAGGTTATTCGTTTCGCCGGGGTCGTCTGCCAGATTGAACAATTGAATCGGCGGCATCTTTGACATATCCAGCCGTCCGGGTCGAGGTTCGCTCCATCCACCGGACCCTGGACACAGGCAGAGTTTCCAATCGCCGTCGCGGATCGCGAACTGGCCGCCAATGGATTGCGAAACGATCGACGTGCGCAGCCCTCGGCGAGCGGCGGTGCTGCTTTCCCCCAACAGCACGGGCAAAAACGACACGCTGTCTTCGCCCCCGTCTTCAGCAACCTTCGCTCCAACAATCTGAGCAGCCGTCGCCAGCAAGTCAAGTTGTCCGACCAGTTGATCGGTTCGCGAACCGGCTTTTACTTTGCCGGGCCAGCGTGCCACAAAGGGCACCCGATGGCCACCTTCAAAGATGTCGGCCTTGTGACCACGGTAAATGTAATTCTGGTCATGCCCGGCCGCTTCGAGTTCCGGGATTTTCGCGGCGGGTGAACAACCATTGTCAGTCGTAAAAATGACCAGAGTGTTTTCGGAAATCTCGTTGTCGTCGATCGCTTTCAGAACTTGCCCCACCGTCCAGTCGACCTGCATCGTGAAGTCGCCGTATTTGTTGATCCCGCTCTTTCCTTCCCACTCACCTGTCGGCACGATCGGCGTGTGCGGCGCATTCAACGGAAAATAAACAAAGAACGGCTTGTCTGATTTTGCGTTGTCGTTGATGAACTGCACGGTTTCTTTGGTGATCGTGGGTAATACATCCACAGCCTCGAAAGCTGCTGCGGCCGGCCCTTTACGGTGAAACGCTTTTTCAACGGTCGCCGGCTCGGTGGGAGTTCGATTGCGGACGTAGACGTACGGTGGCATGTCCAGCGACGCACTGATTCCGAAGAAGTAATCGAATCCAAAGTCGCAGGGACCATTCTGAATCTCGCCCGCATAATCAACATCCCATCCCGCCTTGAACCCGCCGGAAAAATCGCCGCCGTCATTCGCCGTGCCGCCTGCCTTCAGCGGCCAGTCCCAGCCAAGATGCCATTTGCCGATACAGGCAGTCGCATAGCCATGTTGCTTCAGCAGCGACGCGACTGTTAATCGGCCCGACGAAATCAACGGTTTGGAAAAGCCACCCAGGACACCTTTTTGAAGATGAGTCCGCCAGTGGTATCGACCGGTCAAAACCGAGTATCGTGTGGGTGTGCAGACGGACGAAGAAGAATGTCCATCAGAAAAGATCATCCCCTCGTTCGCAATTCGGTCAATATTAGGAGTAGGAATCTTCGATTCCGGATTCAATGCAGAAACATCACCGAAGCCCTGATCATCCGCCATGATGAAAACGATGTTTGGATTCGTTGCAGCAAGGCCGTTGGTAGTCACAGCGCAATGCAGGAACAGGAGGCACAAGACAGCTCGGAAGGTTTGCATGATGAACCTCATGAAGGTTTTTATGTAAGTCGATGGTCGCACGATTCTAGAGATTCATTCCTGCAATTGGGATCAAAACAGGATCATAAACCCGGATTTGCCCACGTCCGTTCTTACGAAACGTCGGCAACCAGCGGTTGGCTACACTGTGTATGCAACCAGTGAGCGGGCGTCAGAATGGGCAATCGGACGAGGTCGTATCATGCGGATCCATGTTCAGGCAGTCACACGATGGTGTTTGATTTTCGGACTGGCACTATCAGCCCTAAGAGGGGCTCACGCTGACGATGCCCTCTCGTCACAAGTGGACGCCCTGTTTGCAGAATACGATCGGGCCGATGCGCCCGGCTGTGCCATCGGCATCGTGAGTCAGGGGAAACTGATTTTCAGCAAGGGCTTCGGTTCGGCCAATCTGGATCACGAGGTTGCGAATACGCCGCAAACAGTCTTCGAGATCGGTTCCTTTGCGAAATCGTTCACCTGTGCCTGCATGGCCATTCTGCTGGACCAGGGGAAGATCTCACCGGATGACGACCTGCGCCGTTATGTGCCGGAGATGCACGAATTCGAGCCGCCCGTTCGAATCCGCCACATGATCCACTGTCGCAGTGGCATATTGCTCAGCTGGCCGAATGGTACGCCGAACCCACGGAAACGCCCTGTTCGCAGAATGACCTGTTAACGCTGCTGTCGGGACAAAAGACGCTGCCATTTGAACCGGGCTCGCAATTCTCCTACAGCACCGGCGACTACTTCCTGATGGGAATTATTGTCGAACGGGTCACCGGTCTGACACTGGCGGAATTCGCGAAGAAGAATCTGTTTGAACCACTTGGTATGTCCAATACCTTCATCATGGAGGACCCGGCGCGAATCGTGAAACGCCGGGCCATCGGTTACCAGCGCACCAACGGCCGGTGGCATCAGTGGACTCAAGGATCGGCGGGCCCTGGCGGTCGTGGGTTGTACACCTGCGTCGACGACCTCTATCGATGGGACCAGAACTTCTGTAACAACCGCTTGTCCACGGGAAAGTATTTCACTGAATTCATCACGGAAGGCACGTTGCTGGGCAACCGCAACGTGGTGGACGCTACACCGACCGGCACGTATCGCGGCGTGAAGAGAATTCAGTTTACGGGTGGAATGCCAGGATAGGTGGCAGCCATGACGCAGTTTCCGATCAGCAGTTCACGGCTATTTGCCTGTGCAACAATTCAACGATCGCTCCTTGGCAGATCAACGCTCGCATCGCTGATCTGTACCTAGCGAACGATCTTGAACCGGTGCAGAACAAAGTCGACCACGAGGCGGCGCGTCGATCTGAAGATGAAGAGACGGCAGTGGACGAAGCGGAACTTCGAAACAAGGTTGGTGCTTTTCGACTGCGCGCGGATGGACGTATCTGGAGAATCGTGTTTCGCAACGGCAGGCTGCTGGTCATCGACCACCTGAACAATGCCATTCCACTGATCCCCGTGGGCCGCGACCGATTTCAGCCTGACGGTGGCTTCTTCGACGAAACTGCCAGGTTCGAATTCACGCGAACGTCACCCGAGTCCCCGTTTTCGCTGACCAGCAGATGGAACGGCGGGACGCTCAGGACGGATAGCGTTGACCTGGTTGAACCGGATCCCGCACAACTGATGGCATGCGAGGGACGATACATCAGTGACGAATTGGCGGCGATGTACCGCTTCCGAGTTGCTGACGGAAAACTGTTGTTGCGAGTCAATAACCTCGGTTGGGTGCCGCTTGATCCCACAGTCCAGGATGAGTTCGTGCCAGGCATCCACCAGAACCACGACAATCGAGTGTTCACGTTCACACGGAACGAGAAAAATCAGATCACCGAAATGTCTGTGAAACTCTGGCGCGTCAAAGGCGTGTCGTTCGCCAAACGCCAAACTACAGAATGATTTTTCATTCGCCGTGAAAATGAGTCAGCGACAAAGACAGGCAGCAGAGACCTGCGGAACCTGAATCAGTTTGGAGATCTCCCTTCCAAACGCACAACGTGAATGACAATGCAGTGGCGATCTGCTGTTGTCTTTCGATAGAATGCAGACTTGCCCGATGTCCCGACTCGATCCCATGGAATCGTTCGATGAGGTGTGGTTTCGTTCAATCGAAATTACTGATGACATCAACGCTGCTTTTGGTCGCGTTGTGTCCGGTCGGAGTGCGGGCGGACGATGAAAAACGTGAACTGACGTTCGACAAAGATATCCTGCCCATCTTTCGTACCAGGTGTATCCGCTGCCATGCAGGTGTCGAACCCAAAGCCGGGCTGAACCTGACCAGCCCGTCATCGTTGTTGACGGGCGGTGATTCCGGAGCAGCTCTGCGAATTCGGGCCGCCGAATTCAGCCTGCTGTACGAAAAGATCAGTTCCGGAAAAATGCCCCCCGTTGGACAGAAGGTAACGGCGGAAGAAAAGGGACTCATCCGCAAATGGATCAATGAGGGGGCCAGCGGCGTCAGCAATGCGGCCGTCGTTGATCGCTCGGACGATGTGACGGTCGTCGAGCATTGGTCATTTCATCCACCCGTTCGCCCGGACGTTCCTCAGGTGGTGCAGACAGATCGGGTGAAAAATCCTATCGACGCGTTTGTGCTGCAGCAATTGGAAGAACACCACTTAACTATGGCACCGGCGGCAGATCGTCAAACGCTTTTGCGCCGCGCAACTTTTGACTTAACGGGCTTGCCCCCGTCGCCGGAAGACGTCGAAGAGTTCACGAACAGTATTGACTCAGACCGCTACGAGCGACTGATCGAAGACCTGTTGGCCAATGAACATTATGGAGAACGCTGGGGTCGTCACTGGCTAGACGTGACCGGGTATACGGAATCAGCCGGGATTCTTAACGAAGACCGTGATCTGCCTCTGGCATGGAGATATCGCGACTATGTCATTCGCGCGTTCAACAGCGACAAACCCTACGATCGTTTTCTGCAGGAACAGATTGCGGGCGATGAACTGACTGACTACTGGACTGCCTTTGAGTCTGACGATCAGCTGTCGGATGAAGTTGTCGAAGGCATCGTCGCCACCGGATTTCTGCGAACAGCTGCTGATCCGAGTCGGCCGGATTTCAAAACGATCAAGAATGCCGCCTCGCAGTACTTCTACCCCACGCTGTTCGACACGCTGCAGATTGTCTGTTCGTCCACGATGGGGCTGACTGTTCAGTGTGCTCGGTGTCACAGTCACAAGTTCGATGCCATTACTCAGGTGGACTACTATCGCATGCAGGCGGTATTTATGGGGGCCTATCGGCCCGATGCCTGGGTGCCGCAAATGAATCGACGGCTGCCGATCGCTTCGAAGAAACAGAAAGAAGCTGCAACCAAAAGGAACGCCGAAGTCGATGTCAACCTGAAGAAATTGAAATCCGAACTGGCTGCGTTGAAAACGACATTCACGACTCGGCTGTTTGACGATCGCCTGAACGGCTTGCCGGAACAGATTCGCGAAGACGTCAAAGCGGCATTTGCGGCGAAAGCGGAAACACGTACAAAGGTGCAGATGTATCTGGCCGAAAAGTTCGAACAGACGCTGCGGCCAAAAGCCAAAGAACTCGACACCGCACTTGCTGAGTACTCAGATTACAAGAAGCAGACAGCAGACCTGAACGCGAAAGTCACCGCGGAAGAAGGTCGGCGGAAGTCGTTTGACGAAGTCCGAGCCCTGTACGATCTGCCCGGAGCAATCACAACGCCGGTCCTGCTGCGAGGCGACGCATTGACGCCCGGACCACTGGTGGAACCTGGTGTGATCTCAACGCTGCAAACGCCGCAGAAATTCCAGTGGAAGGCTCCGTCAACCGAAGCAAAGACGACCGGCCGTCGACTGGCTTTTGCCCGCTGGCTGACGCAGCCCAATCATCCGCTGACAGCGCGAGTGATGGTGAACCGCATCTGGATGCACCATTTCCGCACCGGTATTGTCGACACGCCTGACGACTTCGGAGTCTCCGGTTCGCCACCTTCGCACCCGGAACTGCTGGACTGGCTGGCGAGCGAGTTTGTTCGCAGCGGCTGGAGCGTCAAGCATATGCATCGCTTGATTCTGACATCCAGTACGTGGCGACAACGCTCAAGAGTGAGTACCGAGCATCGAGCGACCTGCGAGCAAGTCGATCCGGAAAATCGGCTGCTGTGGCGACAAACAATGCGGCGACTGGAAGCTGAAGCTGTACGCGACGCATTTCTGGCGGTGTCCGGAACGCTCAATCCGCAGTTGTTCGGCGTCTCACAGGCCGTGGCACGGCAGAAGAACGGCGAGGTGATTGTGCCGGGAGGTGCGGATCAGAACCGGCGATCCATTTATATAAAGATCAAGCGACTGACTCCCGAAACGCTGCTGCAGGTGTTTGACCAGCCGACCATGTCGGTGAACTGCACTCAGCGAGGCATGTCCACGGTCTCGACGCAGGCCCTTGCATTACTCAACGGCGACACCATCACTCGCGCGGCCACGGCATTTGCGGAACGAGTCATTTCTGAGCAGTCGGACGATCCCGTCGAACGGGCCGTACTCACAGCATTTGGGCGTCCGACGACAAAAGACGAACACGATCTGCTGACACAGTTCTTCGAAACCCAGAAAGCACAATACGAGGGCGAGACGGCAGAAGCAGATCGCGGGAAGCCGGAATCGCTGGCAGCAGCGGAGAAAAAAGCACGCGGTGATCTGTGTCATATGCTGATGAGCAGCAATGAATTTGTCTACCTGGATTAACACATGAATCCATTTCAACCTCTTTCACGACGACAATCTCTGCAGCGTTTTGGTTCCGGCTTTGGCGGCCTGGCGCTGGGGACATTACTGAGTGACGCGATCGTTGCTGACCAGCCGCAAACGACAGCCAGCGCACATTTCCAGCCACGAGCCAATGCGGTCATTCAGCTGTACATGCATGGCGGCCCCAGCCATATGGACCTGCTGGATCCGAAACCGTTACTCAATCGATTCGACGGAACGACTCCGCCTGACGAAGTCGCCGACGATGAAAAACGAACAAAGAACCTGATGGGATCTCCTTTTCAGTTTCGTCGCTGCGGAGAAAGCGGACTGGAGTTTTCTGAGATTCAGCCGTTTGTTTCGCAGCACGCGGACGACATTGCGGTGATACGTTCGATGTTCAGCGAACATCGAAATCACGAACAGGCCATCTGGATGGCTCAGACGGGAATGACCACCGAAGGTCGACCGACGCTGGGCGCGTGGACAGCCTACGGTCTGGGAACAGAAAACCGTAACCTGCCGGCTTTTGTTGCGTTACCGGACCCAGGTGGTCCATCTGTGGACGGCTTGCGGAACTGGTCCAGTGGCTGGCTGCCGCCACACTACCAGGGCACCGTATTTCACGAACAGGGCAGTCCGGTGCTGAACCTGCAACCGAAACAGCCGCGTTCGCGGGCGATCGAAGACGCCCGTGCTCGGCTGCTACGACAACTGAACGATCGGCATCTGGCGCAACGGCCTGGTGAACTGGAACTGGAGGCTCGCATCGATACGTTTGAGCTGGCTGGCCGCATGCAGCTGGCCGCCACAGATGCACTCGACCTGTCTCAGGAAACCGAAGCAACGCAGAAGATGTATGGTCTGGATGATCCGACAACAAAGTCCTACGGCACCCGCTGCCTGATGGCTCGTCGGCTGATCGAACGCGGCGTGCGGTTTGTGTCGCTGTTCATGGCCGGGCAGCCGTGGGACACCCACACCAATAATAATGAAGGCACGAAAAAATGCTGCCAGCGCACGGATAAGCCCATCGGCGCTCTGATGACGGACCTGAAGCGATCAGGCCTGCTGGATTCGACACTGGTGCTGTGGGGCGGTGAATTCGGCCGAACTCCCGCGGCTGAACAGCGTAACGCAAAAACGCCCTTCGGCCGTGATCATCACCCCTATGGCTTCAGCATGTGGATGGCCGGCGGAGGCATCAAAGGCGGCCAGCATTATGGAGCCACAGATGACTTTGGATACCGAGCCGTCGAAAACAGAACTCAGACTGCCAACCTGCACGCTACGATTCTGCAACTGCTGGGCATGGATCATGAAACGCTGACATGGCATCATAACGGTCGCGACGAACGGTTGACTGACGTGTACGACGCACGAGTCATTGAAGAACTGCTGTTGTGACGGAGGGCGGTGCTGTCCACAGCAAAACGCACCAGAGTACGTACGGCATCAGGGAGTTCTGATGGCATAGACGTGCTTCAGCCACGAGCATTTTGGAAATGGCCGGGCTGATAAGTGCAACGCGCCTATTTCTGATAAATCGGCAGGTAGTGATACTTCACAGACAGACTCAGCACGGACATCGACGTCGCGTACACCGCGCCGTGACCTCGTTCTGAACTGTTCTGAGCGGTCCACGACCCATCAGCAGCCTGATTCGCAAGCAGCATTTCCTGAACAAGCTGCTGAGCCGTTTTTGCGTGTTCGCCGCCGCGCTGATACATGCCCTGAGCGTAGTAATAAGTGCCGTACGAACAAAATCGTTCCTTCCACTTCGGAGGCCGGGCCAGCAGCCAGTCAGCGGCGCCGGCCACCAGCGGCGATTCGTATTCGCCGCACACCTGCATCGCCAGCAAGCCAGCCGCCGTCATAGTGAATGTGGGATTATTCTGACGAGGTTCATAGCAGAAGCCGCTGGCCTTCTTGTCCGGCAGACCATTACGGTCAAGTGGAGAGGCGTAGGATCGTTTGAGGTATTCCACAGCATCGCGAATGGCACTGGCTGGAACCTGCAATCCGTCATTCTTCGCCGATCGGAGTGCCATCACCTGCCAGACGGAGACCGACAAATCGGCATCGCGGGCATTCGGGTTGTATCGCCAGCCACCGCGTGCATGAGTTGGCTTTTGTTCCTTCTGCGAACTGAGAATCACATCGATCGCTTTCTGGCAGCGATCATGAATGAGCTGATCCTGTTCTTCACTGCCACCCATGCCCAGCATCTCGGTCAGCATCAGAGTGATAATGCCATGGCCGTACATGCGAGAACCATCCTTGCTGCCGAAATATCCCTTGTCGTCAACACGGCCATCACTCAACACAAACGACAATGCCTTTTGCATGGTCTGGCCTTCCGGTGTGGGGTCACCAGGCTGAATGCCGACGCTGGCCATCGCCATGATGGACAACGCGGTCATGGTTGTATCAGTCCCTTTATCCAAAACGGCCCCGTCATCGCGTTGCTTGCTGACCAGATAAGCAATTGCCTTATCCACGGCGATGTCCGTTTTATCTTTCTGAAAAACGGAGGGGGGAGAGTCCGGTGCTGCGGCAGGGCCTTCCTGCGCTGACGCAGAGGCAGACGAGCAGCACAGAATCACTAACATGACAACGATAAATACGTTGGACGGCGCGTCGAACCAGGTGTGCACATCCCGGCGTCTTGATGATCGCGGCCCGATGGGCACGCGGTTAAACGAGTTCACCTGCGTTACCTCTTCTTCCGGGCTCGTTCGGCCAGAACACGGAAATACGTTTCCACGCTCTTACGATATTCCTCTGACACGGCTTCGGATCTCCCCGTGGTCAGATCCTCGGCCGACTTTCCTCGCAACTTTCCCCATTCCGTGTTTTCATCACGGTTGATGCCGACAACCTCAAAATCGGCCAGGGCGCCAGTGGCCGAAGGATTATCGGCGGACTCTGTTCCTCCTTCGCCGAGTGCCAAAGCAGCCTGCTGCTGCGCCTGAGCCCGTTGCGCTGACATCGTCGCCTGCTGCGACTGAGCCGCCTGAGCGAGCGTATCGAGGTTCAGTTGCCCGGGCTGACTCTGCTGAGATGGCGCTTCATTTGCCATGGCAGCAGCGGCCTGCTGTCGGTCCAGTTCATCCAGCGTGCGGGCGAACTGCTGTGCCTGAGCCATCTCTTCAGGAGTAAATGAAGCGGGTGTCGGCTGGCCACCAGCAGGCTGTCCGGCCGCAGGCGGTTGCTGCCCCTGCGCCGGCGAATCTGTTGTTGCCTGAGCATTGGCCTGTTCACCACTGGCAGCAGCCTGAGGTCGCTGCTCACTTCCGGCGGGCTGATTGCCCTGCTCCGACTGCGCGTTCGCTGCGGCTTCTGCGGCGGCCAGCATCGGCTCAACGACTCCTGACAGCTGTTCAGCCTGCCTGGCAATCGCGGTTTCAGCTGTCGCGATCGCTTCCTGAGCCTGCAGTGCTGCTGCATTGGGCGGCGGCTGGTCCCCCTGTGCGTCAGCTTCTCCCTGTTCGGCTTCGGCGGTGGCGCTGTCCAGTTTCCGTTCCGCACCAGTGGATTCGTTGTTCGCCACCTGTTGAATGTTCTGAGCAGCGTTCTGCAACGGTTCAACTGCAGCCGTGTTGTTGAGTCGGCGTTCGTGACGAGCCGCACGAGCAACATCTTCGGCAGCGTGCTGAACGTCCTGAGTCACTTCGTGTTGTTGTTGCTCCGCAGCCGCCAGCTGATTCTTCGACGGCGTCAGTTCCTGGCCGAAGTCCGTTCGCGCCGCGATTTCCTCGGCCCTGCGATTGAGTTCTTCCGCGACCTTAATGGCTTCACCTGCATACTGTTCAGCCAGCTCTGTGGCCGGATTGGCCGCGTTCAATGCCGGGAGCGGCTTGGCATTAACTTCGTCAGATTTCTGACGAGCCTGCTTCGCCAGCTGGTCCGCGTTCTGTTGCAGCTCTTTGGCGGCCGCGACTTTCTGTTCTTCCGCTGTCTTGCGTGTTTCTTCCCGGTCGAGGTTTCGCTTCCGCCCTGCGTCCTCAGGTTTGCCTTTCAGATTCTTCTCCGCCTGCTGCACTCGACGATCGGCAGCCTTGACCTGATTCTCGGCATTTTTAACATTCTGGTCGGCTTTGCGTTTGGCATCGTCAGCTCGCTTGGCCACATCACGCGCCGCTTTTTTCTGCTGCTCGTGAAACTGCTGACGACGTTTCTCGGAATCTTTCTTTGCCGCGTCCCGCGCCTTGTCGTCCGCATGAATTTTTTCGTCCTTGCCGGTGGCCGATTGTTGTTTTGCCTGTTTCAGAGTTTCCGTCGCTTCAGCCAGGGCAGACTTTGCTTCCTCTGCCGTCTCGGCGAGATCGGCCAGCATCTGATCGTGACGAGCCGTGTTGGCTTTGGCTGCGGCAGCGTTGAGCTTCTGCTGAGTTTCCGCGAATTTTTTCTGAGCCTCCGGCGTCTTGCCTCGAGCAGCAGACTGATTGGCTTGCGTCAACAGTGCTCTGGAGAGATTGGTCGCTTCGGCGGCCATCTTCCGCAGATCGTCCGCCAGTTCCTTCTTCTTCTGTTGAAACTGCCTGTCCGATTGTTCGTTGGCTTTCTGCAGATTCTGGTCGTCCTGTGCGGCGAATTCGAGGGCATTCTGAGCTTCCTGGAGTGCGCTCTCTGAAATCTCGGACAATGCCTGCTGCATGGCTGGATTGCGCGCCAGCTCAGCTTCGAGTTCTGCCATCAGCTGCTCTGCTTCCTGGCTGGCTGTTTGAGCAAGCTGTTCAGCATTCTCAAACCGCTGATCCATCTGCCGAGCAATCCCAAGTTCCTGTTCCGCCTGTCGCAGCTCGGCTCGAGACTCAGCAACGTCCACGCCTTCGTCCAGACGTTCAAAATGCTCAGCGACCATTTCCAGCGCCTGAGCAGTCTGTTCCTGCTGTTCTGCCGCCTGGGCCAGCTCCTGTGCCTGCTGTTCGCCGAAGTCACTTTCCTGTGCCTGCCCCAGAGCGCGATTCATGCGCTCTGCCGGTTCCTGAATCATGGCGATGCTGTCATCAGCGTCGCGCGCTCGTTCGCGCTGTTCGTCGTCCAGCAGATCCTGTGAATTTGCATCTTCCACAAGCGCCTCAAACAGATCTTCGATCTGGTGATTGATGGTTTCCTGCTGCTGCTGCAGTTCGGATAAAGGACTTTCCGTAACGGAGGACTCCGGCTGTTCCACAGCATCGGCCACATCTGTTGTCGCTTCTTCCATCTGGCGGAGCTGCTCCGCAGCCTGCTGAGCCATTTGTGGAATCGTGGGCGCGTATTTCGCGATGATCGCGCGAGCCTCGGCCATCGTCGGTTTAAGTTCCTCAACGACAATCGCCAGATCATCTCGTATTTCGACCAGTTCATGACCCGCTCCGATCATCGCGTCTCGTTTCGAGCGACGTGCGGTAATCTTACGTTGCGCATCCCGTACGGCGGCCGACGATCGCAGCTGATCCAGTTTCGCGACCAGTTCGTTGTCAACGCGAGCTTCTCGAAGTCGCTGTACAGCCAGCTCAAACCCGCTTTGAACGACGTCCCACTGCCGTGGATGATCGATGTGAGAATGAATCTGCTGTGAACCCCAGCGTTCCATGTTCAACAACGATTTCAACACATCACGCGCAAGGATAAGCTCATGCCCGGCTTCCAGCGTGCGATAGGCCGGAGCTATCTCAAGCAGGTGGTCGGGGATTTCGGAATCCTGCGGTGCAACTGTACGATGCTGATTCAGTAAGGATGTCACCGCTCGATGAGTCAATCCCGAGTCGGCGGCGTACTGTGAATCCGAATCTCGACGTGTCTGAGTCAATTCGCGACGAGTCCGCAGCTGACTAATGCTGTGACGGTGCTTCAGGTCGATTTCTGCCACGAATCGTTCGGCCTGCTCAAGCAGTTTGCGACTTTCACCTGAATCCTGCGACTCACTTGCCTGTGCAGCAATCTTGTTTTCCTGCTGCATTGCTCGCGCCATCTCGCAGACCGGCAGATACAGACTACCGCTGCGGTAGACGAAGTCCCGACGCGCACCGATAAGCCGATTGGGCAGACCTCCATCGACGACGTCATACCGCTGCTTCTGTTCAAGCTGCCGTAAAAAGTCCTGAGACGCACGCTGCAAATCCTTCAGTTTCTCTTCGGATTCCATCGAATCCTGGAGTCGCTGCCGATACGACTCCGACCAGCCAAGCAGGCTGCGCATCTGAGCATCGATACCGCTGGATAATTGCCGCCGATGATCATGAATAAGGCCTTCCAGCAATCGCAGTTGATTTGTGACAATCGTTTCCTGGCGGACAAGTCGTTCCCATGTTTGAGTCGGGCTACCGACCACCAGCCGCTGCTGTGTCAGCAATGCATCCATGTCGAAGGCCACGGACGACAGAAAGTTGTGCGCCATCAGGTGCTGGTAATGGCCGGAAACATTTTTTGCGTCATCAGCCGTGCGTTCAAAGTTTTTCTTCAACTGATCAAGGTCGGTTTTTATTACCTTCGCGTCGTCGGTATGCTGCAGCGCTTTCAAAAGCCAGCCCGGAACGTTGGCATGTTCGTGCTGTAAGCGGGCGACCACCTGCCCCGTCAATTCGAGATCCGAGGCATCGGCGCCCGCCGGCATCCGGCGTTCGACATTCCTGATTTCATCCAGCAGCAAGCCGGCGTGTTCGCGCTGCTTTGATGCCAGATCGACAAGCGTTGTGCGGTCGAGCGCCTTTTCAGCATCAGTGCGTTCCGGCTGACGAAGTCGTTCGATTACCTCCAATGCCGACGTCTTGTGCTCAGCAAGCAGTTCGGAAAAATCGGACAACTGATCAAAAAGCCCGACCTTGACTTCCATGATGGCATGTCGATCGGGATCGAACTCCGGAGCCGACACGATGATCCTCAGCGGAACGGATTCGCCCGCGTTGCCCTTGCGATCGGTGGCAACCAGCTTCGTGGTCACCTGGTCACCGGTTTTCAGTTCATGTACCAGCAGATCCCACTGCCACGACGCTGTCACGTGACGACCTCCGTCGTCTGCGGACGGTTCCGGCTGCAGCGGCAAAGCTTCCCACTCACGCCCGTTGACCGATATGTGTTGCTCAAGACTGACCAGCGGCAGGTCGTCTTCCGCCATGGCCTGTAATGCCAGAATATCATTCGGAGGCAGCAACAATGTCGATTCCTTTTGGTCCACAAATCCTGCTCGCGGAATCAGGTCCGGCTGTGGCCGGATTTCATACTTCGGGCTGAAGAAATTCTCGAAGCCCGTTTCTTTCGAAACCAGATGGACCTTGTAGATGGCTGCTTCGTGAACCGGAACCGTTGCTTTCCAGAACAACCCTGGCTCTTCAGAGTCTGCGCTGCCTTCGTCGGTGTCGGACTGAAACGCCTGTCCTGCGGGAACAAGGGGAATCGTCTGCATCTGGTCGGAACCGGATGCATCAATTCTCAACTCCGCCTTGGAAACCTGCTGATCCAGTCTTAACACCAGCTCCGTGGTTGTGCCTTCCAGTACAAGCAGATCGCCGTGAGTTTCTGTGACGGTTTCTTCAGGCAGCTGAGAATATTCCGGGTACTGATATGTTTTGTGGAAAGCTGTCACACGTGGACGAGGTCGTGACTCGATTCGAAACCGTCGCGTGATTGCATCGCCTGCCAGAATGCGGTACTCCACCGATTCATCCGCCACATGAATATTGCACGCGAATTCAATGTCGGTGCGGCCTCGCATCGCTTGACGCACGGCCCCCTGCTTCGGTGTAAACGTTTCCAGCGTCACGTCGTCCACACTTCCGCCCGTCACTTCAACAACAACGGCTACGGTTTCGTCTTCCGCCAGTGTCAGTGAATGTGGTGTCGGTTGCAGCACTTCCACCTGGATGCGCGATACGCGAGCGATATTCGCGCCCGGCAACATGGCCCGAGCAGCCAGCTGACGCAATCGCGGATTGCTGGACGACAACAACATTGCCGCCACGACAACCAACACCGTTGCGGCAACAACCCACCTGGCGACCAACCTGAACGGCAACAGGTTGGGAACTCGAATCTGCCCCATTTGTCCGGCAACCCTGCCCTGCAGCAGACTTCGGAAGACTGGCGAATCGTGCAGACTGGACGGATCGTCAGACGCCAGTTCCACGGCCGACAGCAGATTTTCACGCAGTTCCGGTTCGGCCTGTTCGACCTGGGTGGCGATTTCTTCGTTTGCCGGTACGTGCATCATGCGACGCAGACACGTCATCCACACCGTGGCGACGACCGTCAGATAGGCGGCACCGCTCAGACACCAGCGCGCATTGTCGCTCAGCAGCCAGTACCAGTCGATCAGTGCCACCAGTGCCACACACAGCAGCAGGCTGACAATGCCGGCGCAAATTCCTCTGGCAACAATCAATCGTAATCGCCGACGACCGAACTGTCGCAACTTAGCGGCCACGACCGGATCAAGGCCAACGCTCATTGGAATATTGTTCATCACAACAACCCCGCACGTTTCCGAAGCATCCATTCCACAGTTAACAGGATAACGACCGCTGCAAACCACCAATAGCTTTGCCAGATTAAAGTGTCAGATTCGACCACTCGCCCACTGCTGAGGGGGCTGAGCAGTTCAGGCAGTCTGCTCAGTTGTTCTTCGCGAAGATATTTACCACCCGAGGCTGCAGCCATCTGTTTCAACAGATTTTCGTCAGCAACCGTCTGTTCCATTTCACCGGATTCCGAAGGCAGCACCACGAACCGACTGCGTGCTTTCAATACGGATTCACTGTAACCGGCGGCCCGGACGGAGACCTCGTACTCGCCCCCCGAAAGTGCACCGGTGCGGCTGCGGTAGATCCCGGGCACTTCCGGGTCTGCCGTCAGACTGACCGTTGAGATGATCTGACCGTCCTGCCACACCAGGGCGTCGGCCGTCGCCCTGACTGCCGGCTTTCCGTCGAGTCCCATCAACCGTACGCGAATGTCGACGGATTCACCAAAATCATAACTGACGGATCCACTGTCGACCGAAACATACTTATCACTGACGGCAAACGGCCGCGGCATCACAAACCTGGCCAGCTGATTCCAGATCCGTTGGTGATAAATGTCAGCGGCCTTGTAGCGCCAACGCCATGTTTCATCGAAGGCCTGATAAAGAACACGTCCAGCACCGTATGATCGAGTCACCATGGCGGGCCGTTGTCGTCCATCGACGTTGACTTCAACCAGGACTTCCGCACCTGGCAGCGCTGCCACCGTAACCAGCGTGTGTGGCGGTGGCAGCTCTGTCCAGAAGCGACGATTTTGCTGATCGTCGACCGCCAACTGCAAAGCACTTTCCACAGCGCCCGTGTTCGTCAATTGCAGCGATGTCGGTTTGGAAGCGATCGCATCGGGAAGCCATTCCACAGGCAGCAGAGTGGCGAGGTTTTGTTCGGTCAACTGTCGCAGTCGGCCACGCTGGCCATCGACAAAAACCATTCCTCCACCACGAATCCCGACGAACTCGCGCAGCCACTGATACTCGTGATCGGCCAGCAGTTCCGCAGAAACCTCCCCGAATATGACAAGGTCGTATTCGAACAGTTGATCGCGAGTCGTGGGTAATTGATCGTTCGCATCACCTCGAGGCAGTACGGCAGAGTCTGTACCCGGGCCCGCAATCACAGTGTCGACATGCCATTGCTGGTCGCGTTCGAATACGTTCCGAAGATACCGAGTCTCCCAGCGTGGCCGTCCGTCAAGGATCAGCATTTTGTAACTTTGCGTAATGGCGGCCAGTCGCAGCGTACGCTGATTGTTGGACGTTTCTGACTCTCCCGGAAGCGGAGCAATGGATGCTTCGAACGCCAGCGGCAACGTGTGCTGTTTCACGTCCGCAACGAACTGACTTCCCAGACGTTCGATCAGTTCGTCAATGGAAAATTCAAATTCGACGCGAACTTCGCCGACAGACTGAGTCACCAGTTGCTGCTGCCACAGAACTTCGTCTTCGTAGCTGATCCTGGCAATATACGGTTCACCAACGGGCATACGATCACGGACGATCATGACACCTCGAACACCGTCCTTCTGGAACACCATTTCCGGGTGTTCCAGTCCCACGACGGCCAGATCCGCCGCCTGTTGCGCGGCGCCCATGGACACCGTGTAAAAGGTAACACCCTGACGACCGAGAATTCTGGCTGATTGCAGCGGAGACGGGCCGGAGTTGTGCTGACCGTCTGTGAACAGCACGATCGCCGTTTGCGGCTGTGGTGCAGCATCGCCGTTCACGCTGTCGGCCGACGCAACGGCTTTCTGAGTCGACGTAATGCCGCTGCTCAGGTCCGTGAGCGACGCGAAGGGGGAAGGCACTGCGTCCGACACATCACGATCGTGGCCCCGGGTTTCTTTCTGCGCAGGCAGGCTGGAATCCTGCCCTGACGCATGATTGGGAACAGCTTCACCGCCGGACAGAGTAAACAGTTCGACATCGTGCGTTTCCCGAAGTGTCGCCAGCACGTCCGCTGCAGAGTTGGCAAGGCCAAGTTCCGCGCGGCGCCACCGTGGTGTTTCATCGAACATCGTCAATGCCGACCGAATGGACTCATCGCCGGAATTCAAAACTTCCGCAACTGCGCCGTCAAATGCTCTGCGTACGCCTGCTTCGATGGACTCACATGTCACCGCCAGAGCTGTTAACTGCGCGATTGTCGTTGTCACATCGGCATCATCGATCGCCTCGACGGGTTGAATGACCTCATTCGCCAAACGTTGTGCAAAAGTCTTCGGCAGACCTGACTGTACATCCCTGAGCCTGGCAAGGAAAGCAGCCTTTGCTGACTGCGTTGTGTCAGCAGCGACCGAGTCGGCCTCAGGCTGACCGGCCTGCTCCTTCGTTTCATCAGCCACACTGGAGTCATGGCCCTTCGCTGCCGTCAACTGTTCCACGAATTCCCCACGTGCGCTGGCAAGCTCGTCGGACAGCAGCAATAAGGTGTTATCCACTTTGCCGGCACTCAGCCAGCCGAACTGCTCCGCTGCCAGCAGCTTACGACCGGTCGACATATGTGTGTCGAGCATCGTCATGCTGTTGGAACCATCCATATAGATTTTCACTCGCCCAAGTTCGCCGATGATGGTGCGATGATGCAGCACCGGGCCGGTCAGAATGATCACGCCCAGAAAGAATGCAACGGATCGCAGCAACGGCAACAACCACCTTAGCCGTGCAGGCAGATCAAAGCTCTCCCGGTGGTAATAACGCCAGGACATAACCGCGACCAGCAGGGCCAGAAGCAGCCCCAGCCACAGTGAAAGATCGCCGACAAAACGCAGACTGGTCATGTCCGGACCCTCGCGAAGCGCTGTTGCAACACAAGTTCCAGGAACATGAATGCCAGCAGGGCCGTCAGCACGTACCGCCAGATCTCCTGACCATGTCGACGCAGTCGATCCCGGTCCAGATACTGAGCAGGTGATTTCACGACTTCGGCTCCCATGTTTTTGCCGAGTGTGGTCAGCCGCGGATCATCCAGAACGTCCAGTTCAGATTCACTGCGGGAAGTTTCCGCCACAAAATGAATCGCATCAGACGAAGGGGTGGTCATGGTGTAAATGCCCGGCCGCTGCGTGCCATCAAAACGTGCGAGTCGCATTGTCCCCTGAGGCAGGGACGACAATGTTTGGCGGGAACCGTCAGGTGTAACAACTGACAACGTCGCGCCATCGCTGCCGTCCGCGTCTTCAATGGCCGCCTCAGAGGCAGAAACGTTGTTGTTGGGTACAGAAGAAATGGCAGCGTGTGCGAATAAAGCCACGGCCGGTTCACCCGTGGCGATATTTCTTGGCGGCGATATTTGCGAAGCCATGGTCGTGATCAGCTGCTGAACCAGCGGCACAAAGAATGGACGCATTGGCACGTCAGACCAGTCTGCATCGCAGGCCGTCGACATCTGCACAACGACTCCATCACCAAGACGGCGTTCCACCAGCAGTGGATCGCCCGTGTCCAGCCGAGCCATCACAATGACGTCCCTCTCATGACCGGGATTGCCTTTCACGTCATCACCGTCGGATGATTCATCCACGAGCTCATACCACTGACGAATTTCTGCTGTCGACAAATCACCATTCGCTGCTTCGTTAAAAAACTCCAGTGCGGGATGATCAAAATGCTGCGCGACGACACGAGCACTCTTTCCCTTGTCGTCGATCTGTCCGCGCGGCGAACCAAAAGCCAGTGGAAGTAGTCCTGTTCCGCCGGAAAACATATGTTCGCGATACCAGTTCAGGTCAATGCGATTGCCGGCGCAGACCAGCAGCGCTCCTCCATTATGAACGAAAACGGATAACGCCTCCAACTGAGCATCGTCAAGTTTTGAGACATTGGCCAGGACCACGACCCGCGCTGTTTTCAGCAGATCCTCCCCAAAGTCTTTGACGGTAACCGTCTGCGTTTCTACAAGGTCAGACAGGCGAACCCGACCAAACGTGTACGGCGTCAGCGCTACAGAAAGAAAGTCTGTTTCACTCTGCAACGGCTGAGAACTGGGATCGCCATCGACCAGCAGCACGTTGATGCTGTCCCAAACCGTAACGGCAGCGGCGAAACGATTGTCGGTCACCAGTGGATCATCGGTCACGACTTCGACTTCCATGACGTGCGAGCCCGGCGAATCAAAGGTACAGGGAAATAATGTCTGCGTACTGCCGTTCGGTGTCAGCGCAACCTGAGACACCAGATGTTCGGCGCCGTCAATGCGCATGATTACTCGAGCAGTGTCCTGTGCGATGGAACTGTGGTTTCGCAGGTTGGCTCGGACATCCAGGCGATGACCAACTCCTAATGCGCGTGCGGGAAAGTCGAGGGAATCAACGGAGATATTGCCGCTGGCTGATTCACCGATCGGCAGTAGTGTCAACACGGGCTTAATGTCCATGGCATCCGCCTGCTGACGAATTGAATCCGCGACGTCAGTACCAGCAACGTCCCAGTCGGCGGATTGAAAATCACTGATAACAATCAGCTCTCGTCGAGAGTTCGACATGTCGGACAACGTTGTCAATGCTTCGTCCAGTGCTGACTGCATATCGCTGGCCCCATAGCCGGCCTGCAGCTGCTTCAACCTTCTGACCACCGCTTCCGGATCAAACACCGGCTGATCAAACAACGGAGTGGGCCGCCCTCCCGTTTGAATTACGGCGACTTCAGATCCTCGACTGGTCGCGCCGATAATCGCACACGCGGCGTCAATCGCGTTCTCAAATCGAGAACCTGTCCGGCCAACCACGTCCATCGAGTAGCTGTTATCCAGCAGCACGACGACCGAAACGGGAGCATCGCCTTCCAGTAACCGCGATCCGGTGAGAACGGGACGAGCCAGGCACAACGCCAGCAGCACTGGTATGGCACATCGAACCAAAAGCAGAATCAGTTGCTCCAGGTGAAACCGTTTGTGATTGACCTTGATCACCGATTCCAGCAGGTGCATCGCACCCCATTCAACGGTGCGAAACCTGCTGCGATTCAGGATGTGGATGATCAGCGGGATCAGAAATGCCACAGCACCGAAGGCAAGAGCCTGGTTGAGGAACGTCAAGTCGTCTTCCTTCACGTTTCATGATCCTGGAGCCTGGCTCTTCAAGGCCTGTTCCCGGATCCGTTTGCGGGCCGGCAGAGAGGAGCCTGTACTCCTGCTCTCCAGCTCGTTCGCCGTATACCCGTCTGTCGAAACCTGCTGTGATCAGTATGTACAAGTCGGCAGGTTATGTCACAGCAGCCAGATCGCCACTTCATAGAATATGACAACTCCCATGACATCGACGATGGCTGCGATTAACGGATTTGACATGATTGCCGGGTCCATTCCCAGTCGACGGAACAAAATCGGCAGCATGGTGCCGGCAGTTGTTCCCAGAACGACGATCAGGAACACCGTCAGGCCGACCACCAGAGACCGATCGATGCCCTTGTCGAACCAGAGCCACACAAATAGAAAGTCCATCGTTGCAAGCAGGGTGCCCAGCGACGCGGCAACGTAAAACTCTCGCAGAATCAGCTGCCGGTTGACGTGAAACCCGGTTCCAGGTACCGCGGCATCCGCCGGCTGCAGAGCAAACATGCGAATAAACAGTGTGGCCGATTGAGATCCTGCGTTGCCGCCGCTGGCCATGACCAGCGGGATAAACAGAAAGATCAATGCCGGAGTCAATCCGGATGGAGCATCACCCGCTCGCGATCCGCCGTCTGCAGTCGTCTGCTCGTAATGTCCGGCAACGGCAGCTGTCATCAGGGCGACCACCGACAACACCAGCAACCAGACCCCGCGTTTCCACAGAATCGTCAGCAACGGTGTGTCCTCGTAGTCGTCACGCAACGGCTCAACGGCACCCTGTCGGTAGGCGTCTTCCGTTGCCTCTTCCTGGACCACGTCGATCGCATCATCGTGGGTCACGATTCCAACCAGTCGGTCATCGTCATCGACAATCGGCATGGCGATGAAGTTGTATCTCGCGAGCTCCTGAGCCACGTCTTCGCGGTCCTCATTCACACGCATGCGGATCACATCCCGCTCCATGATGTCGGACAGCACTGACTCGGTTTTGGCCAGTATCAGCTCTCGCAGCGAGATCAGTCCCTCAAGTCTCCGAGCGGTGTTCAGGATGTAGATGTAATAAATCGTTTCGCTGTCGGGCGCCTGCTGACGAAGCTGCTGCAGAGCATCGTTCACTGTGATGTTCGCGGGAAGTGAAGCATATTCAGTTGTCATGATCGCCCCGGCGCTGTCTTCATCGTAAGACAGCAGTCGGCGAATGTCATTTCGTTCCGCCTGGGCAATCAGCGGCAACAGATCTTCGACACGATCGTGAGGCATCCTTGAAAGCAGGTCGACGCGGTCGTCCGGAGACATTTCTTCCAGCAGTTCCGAAAGTCGCCGCTTATCCAGCTGGGCGACCATCTCGATCTGTCGCGGCAGCGCAATGTACTCAAAGATTTCAACACGAAGCCGCAGGTCGGTGTTATCGAGTACGACCCAGACATCACGTGGGTCAAGTTCTTCAAGAATGTCGACGACAACGACAGGGTGCAGAACTTTGCAGAATTCCGTCAGGCCATGACGATCGTCTTCGCGGACCATTTGCCGCACGTCGGGAAGAATCAGCGAACTGTATGCGTCCGGCATGGCTTTCTTCTCCAGAAGTTTGGCAACTCACACCCCAGGCGACCTGTTACAGCGTCGATAGTGCGATCTGGCGCAATCGTCCGGGTGAAAAAAAATCCCTGCCATAGAATGTCCTGGCAGGGATCGAATTTGGATCCAATTTTCAGATTTGAGGTCTGATAGCGACTTATCGTTTTGAGAACTGGAAGCTTCGGCGAGCTTTGCGAAGACCGTATTTTTTACGTTCAACCATTCGACTGTCACGTGTCAGGAACCCGGAAGCCGACAGCTCGTGATGTGATTCCGGTACGAGGCCCTGAAGGGCTCGACCAATACCCAGTACAATCGCCCCCGTCTGACCAGTAGTGCCGCCTCCGTTGACTCGCACGATCACGTCGACGTTTTCCGCTTTTCCAACAAGCTGAAGCGGAGCCAGGATCATTCCACGATCGCGTTCGACGCAAAAGTACTCACCCAGCGGTTTTCCGTTGATCGTAACCTTGCCGGAACCTTCTTTGATGCGGACTCGAGCCACCGACGTCTTGCGACGGCCGGTTCCCATCGCCACGCCAAACCGATCCACTTTGCCTCGCATGGCAGGCACATAGTCGGGATCAACATAGTTTTCTGCAGCGGCGCCCGAACCAATCGTCAGTTCCGGTAACTCCGATGATGGAACTTCAGTCTCAGGAACTTCCGGTTCCGGAGCAGCGACCTCTGGTGTTTCCACTACAGGCTCCTGCGTTTCTGCCGCAGCTTCAGGGGCAGGTGCGGCTTCAGAAACCTCTTCGTTTGGCGTTTCGTCTGTACTCATAGTGACCGTTTGCTGTCAACGAAAGTGATGGTCGGGAATATAATATAGTGCCGCTTGTCACGGCGAATCTGGTCAGGCTTTCACGGCAGGGCCGTGATCAGTCGACCTTTCTGTTCTTTTTCGGAAGCAGGTGTTCCGGAAACGGCAGGCATTGCTGGGCCTGGTGAGTGTGTTCCGGACCCACAAACAACTTCAGCTTCTTCAGCATCTGTCGTCCCAGCTTGCTCTTGGGCAACATCCGCCGAACTGCTTCGCGAAGAATCCGATCCGGAGCCGTCTGCCAGACATTAACAGCCGAACGTACACGACGACCGCTGGGGTAGCCGCTGTAGCTGTCGTACGTCTTTGCAGCCATCTTTGTAGAGAAATACGGCACGTCCGGATGCTGCATTTCGTTGCCCGTAAATGCAATTTTTTCGACATTGGTCACAACCACAGCACCACCGCAATCCACGTGAGGCGTGTAAGTTGCTTTGTGCTTGCCCATCAGGACAGTTGCAATCTGGCTGGCAATTCGACCGACGATCTGGCCTTCACCGTCCAGAGTGTACCAATCGCACAGGTCTTCCTTTTGCTCCGACTTTGCCATCCATGTTTTTGCGAGCATTGGCATCGCTGAATCACCTTGCTGACCGTCTTTAAGAGACGATGTCCATACAAATGTTAATTTTCAGGGCTGGCTGCGCAGAACAAAACCACAGATTCCATCGTTGAACATGATGGAGGGGGCGCCGAAACACCAGCAAAACATTGAGAAATGCTCTGTTTCATCGGCACGAGCAGCAACCAAGTCGAGCAATTTAACGACTTTAAACCGGACAATCAACGCCGTAACCCGCAATTCGCTGCGCATTAAGGCCAGTCAGCCTTCGAACCCGAGTTTCTCGCCATGCCCGCCACGATTCCGTGGTCAAAAACGAGAATTAGAGACCCGGAGTTCGTATCTAAACCGGCCTGAAGAGTATCGCCATTCCGCCCGGCAGGACTCCACAAGCAAGAATCAATGATCGCTCCCTGTGCTCGGTTCGAGCAGCCACGACAGGTGACGGTCATTGTTGCCGAAAACGCGTGGATCCTGTGATTGAGGCACCAGATGCAGGCCATGAAGTAACAGACCGGGATTCCCCTGATTAGAAGGACCTGGTATTAGCCCGTCAGGATCCGTCAGGCCTTCAAGGACCCGATCTGGATTCTCGTCCTTGAGCACCATCTTTCTGTCTGCAGCAAAGGACGATTTTCGCCGATCGAGTCAATGAACGTACAAATTACTCGGCTCACAATCTGCACAATCGAACTACACGGCGAAGATCGTTGCCCAGGGACCGCGCTGGGCGACATGCGAAGCAAATTCGGCGACCAGACTTCGATATCGCCGGGCAACCTTCGCTTCAGAACTCATGAGTTAACCCATGAAAAAGACGATTGAACGACTTTCGGAATTCAGCATCCCCCTCATCGTGGGGGTGATTTGTGCAATGTTTTGGGCCAACGTAGCGCCTGACAGCTATCAGGCTCTGGTCAACACGCCCCTTCATCAGCTCGCGACAATCTTCAGCCAGCACGCTGCCGGCGGTGCGCACCATTCCGGCTGGGACCACTATCTGACACTGCACTTTCTGATCAATGACATATTCATGGCGTTGTTCTTTGGCATCGCCGCCAAGGAGATCACGGAAGCCTGTCTGCCCAATGGAGCATTGAATCCGGTATCCAAGGCCATCAATCCGCTGTTTGGAACGATTGGCGGTGTCGTTGGGCCGATCGGAGTGTTCCTGGGACTCAACGCGGTGTTTGGAAATGTATCATGGAGGAACGGTTGGGGGGTACCCACAGCAACAGATATCGCCCTGGCCTGGCTGGTCATTAAATTTCTATTCGGAGCGCGGCATCCGGCTGTCAGTTTTCTTCTTCTGCTGGCTGTGGCGGATGACGCGATCGGTCTGGGAATCATCGCGATCGGATATCCCGATCCGGCTCACCCGACCGTCTGGTCCAATCTGATCTGGTGTGTTCCAGGCATGGGGCTGGCCTTTGGGCTTCGACGTGCCAAAGTGATGAACTGGGTGCCTTACATTTTTGGCGGCGGAGCACTCTGTTGGTGGGGCCTCTACAGCGCTCACCTGCACCCTGCCCTGGCACTGGTGTTTGTCGTTCCGTTCCTTCCCGGACCGAAACAGGACCTTGGACTGTACATCGATGACGACGATCATTCCGAAGGACACGTACACAGTCCGCTGGAAAACTTTGAACACAGCTTAAAGCTGTTTGTGGATTTCGGCCTGTTCTTCTTTGCCCTTGTCAACGCTGGCGTTTCCTTCGGAGAAATCAACGGGCTTAGCTGGATCATTGTTGCAGCACTGCTTGTTGGAAAAATCATTGGCATCACAGGCTTTTCGGTATTTGCAGAGAAGCTTGGATTCCCGCTGCCGGCTGGCATGAACAGGGGCCACCTGGTCGTCACCAGTGCTGTGGCCGGACTTGGTCTGACCGTTGCCCTGTTTGTATGTGGCCAGGCCTTCGTGGATCCATCGTTGCAGGCTGCTGCCAAAATGGGAGCCGTCTTCAGTGTCGGAGCCGCCATTCTCGCCTATGCATTGAAGCAAATTCTTCGCGTCGGCATTGAAGGTGTTGAGCAACCATCGTCTGAACCAGCCGAACTGGCCGTCGCCAATGTCGAGGACGCGGCACTGGCCTCTATGGAGTCCGCACAGGAAGCTGTGCAGGAAGCTCTGGAATCAGGCGCGCCGGAAGTGGATGCAACCAGAAACTGACAAAGACGAATTCGGCAAGGCACTGCCACGCTGAGTTCGCATGGCGGGGTGCTGGAAAGCAGCCCGTCCGCACATGTTTTCGGGCTGGCTCTCGGAACGCATGGACTTCGACGTTATATTTGGGCGAATACGTCCAACAACGAAGTCAGGTGTATGTTTTCTTCCAGAGATATTTCGGTCGCATTCCTGGTCTGTATCGCGATCAGCTACCCGTTCGCGGTGGCTGGTGCCGACTTCGATGTCCACGTCAAACCGCTGCTGAGCAAATACTGCGTTAAGTGTCACGGTGGGGAAGAGGCAAACGGCGATGTCGACTTTTCGAAAATAAGCACGACGGAAGATATCGACACCGCATTCGAAACATGGGAATCGGTGGTGCGACATCTTCGGGCCGGAACAATGCCGCCCCAGGACCAGGTGCAGCCTGACGACGAAGAACGGAATCGATTTTTCGAGTGGTATCAGAACTTCGTTGACAATGTCGAAGTTCAACCGGCCGTCTTTCAGTCACGGCGACTGTCTGCAAATGAATATCGCAACACGCTGCGATCGCTTTTTGGATTCGATCTGCAGGTGGCGATCATCGAGGCCGAACAGACGATCGCAGAGCGGTCAATGGTGCTCAAGCTTCTGCCGACGGACCCGCCAGGCGGAAGCGGATTCCAGAATGACACTCACCAGAACCCGCTGACAACCATCATCTGGGACCAGTATTCCTTTCTGGCCGACGCCGCGCTGGAACAGTTGTTCCTGCGGGAACGCAGTACGCAGCTTGAGAAATTCACAGGCTCAGAAAGTGTTACCGAAATGACCAGTGAACAGGCAGAGCGCCTGCTCCGCCTGTTTCTTATGCGCGCATGGCGGCGGACCGTTCCGGAAGCCGATGTCGAACAGGTCGTCTCTAAGGTGCGCGAAAGGAACGGAGCCGAGCTGCTGACTGCACTGAAATTCGAAATGAAGACGGTGCTGATGTCGCCCGCATTTATCTATCGCGGATTGCTCGTTTCCGGGCAGCATGGCAAACGACAGTCCGTCGACGCGTTCGAGCTGGCAGAACGGCTGTCATACTTTCTGTGGGCCGACATGCCCGACGACCAACTGATGTCATTGGCGGCAGATAAGACGCTGGCAGACCCGAACGTATATGCGACACAGATCGATCGAATGCTGGCGTCGCCAAAATCCCGAAACCTGGCAGATGATTTTGCCGTTCAGTGGCTGGCTCTGAACGAAATCGAGCACGTGTCTGACAATGTGCCGCAGATGGTCGCGCTCAAGTCGCAGCCAATTGATTTCATGCATTATCTGTTCACGGAAGACCGGCCGTTGCTTGAACTGATTAATTCTCAAACCGCCTTCATCAGTCCCCACACGTCCAGACTGTATCGCGGCGACGCCGCACAGATGACAAAATACGTCAAGCAGAAAGGCATTGAAGTTGAGATTGTGCCGAACCAGAAAATCAAACTCGAACACGCCGTCGAACGAGGCGGAATTCTTACCATGCCCGGCGTGCTGGCAATGAATAAGGGCCCCATCCAACGCGGTACGTGGATACTGGAACGGATTCTCGGTCAGGAACTTCCTGAACCACCGGCGGACGTTGGCCAGGTTCCACCGAATAACAGCGATGAACACCTGACTTTCCGCCAGAGATTCGAGCAGCACCGCAGCAATCCCAGTTGTGCCGTTTGCCACGACAGAATTGACCCGCTGGGTTTCGCATTGCAGGATTTCGATAACGGTGGTCAGTACGTACGCAGCGCGAACTATCGCGCACCCAAACGGCGTAAACGTAATGAGCTGTCTTCAGATGCAACGTCACAGATCGATACCAGCGGGCGTTTGCCGTCAGGCGAATCATTTGCTGATATCACAGAATTAAAACAGATCCTGAGCACCAGCCAGCGCGAATCCGTGCTTCGCAATATTGTGGAAAAAACGATGTCGTACGCACTCTGCCGCCGACTTAAGATACATGATCGTCCCACTGTCAATTTGATCGTGAAACAGATGAGCGAAACCAATGGCACCTGGCGAGATCTGATTCATGCGATCGCCAACAGCGTCGCATTTCGGGAAACGATATTGTCCGCAGACAACTAGAGAGAATGGCAACAATCGTCATCGTGAGGCTCGTGGGAAAGCGACCATCACAACAGGAAACACGTTCACCGCGGCCACAAACCAGCGTAATACGCTGTAGCGAACCACTCGGGAAACTACCATGACGACCAGGATCCAGCGACGAACGATGCTTCGCGGAGCGGGAGCCCTGTTGCCCCTGCCGTTCTTGAATCTGATGGAATCTCCGGCGAAGGCGACTGAGCCGGATGCTGCCCCCAAACGGTTCCTGACGCTGTTTAAGCCCAACGGCGTTCATCCGCCGTCGTGGAACATCAGTGGTGGATCGGAACACGATTTTCGCATGTCGCCCCTGATGCAGCCGTTTCAAAAGCACCGGAACGACGTGCTGATTCTGGACAACATGGGTGACTTCGGATTCTCGTCGCACGCGAATTCCACGCGACGATTTCTGTCCGGACATCACGCCAACACAAAGGCGGCGTCGATGGATCAGTTGATCGCCGATCGCATCAAAGGTGACACGCCACATCGATCGCTGGAGTTGACGACGGAAGGTCTGTTCCCGAATCAGATCGGCTGCAGTTATATTTCCTATGACGAAAACGGTGCGCCGATCCCCCGGGAAAGCGATCCGCAGCTGATCTTTGACCGACTCTTCCGAAATCCGCTGGCCAGCCCGGCTCATCGTCGGCGGATGTCCAGCATCCTGGACCGAGTTCTCGAAGACGCTCGGTCTCTGTCCCGCACAGCCGGCAGCGAGGATCGGCAGACGCTGGATGAATATCTCAGTGTCGTACGAGAATCAGAGAAACGTCTGCAGAACATGCAGCAGGCAGAACCCAGCGTTGACGTCAGCAGATTTGCCCGTCCCGCCAACGCAGCAAATCTCGACCAGCAGGTCGAATCGATGCTTGATATGATCGAACTGGCGTTGTGGACCGACTCCACTCGCTGCGTGACTTACATGCTGGGCAACAGCAACAGTCGCATGATCTTCGACTTCCTGGGTGTCACTGAACAGCATCATTATCTGTCGCATTTCTTCCGCAACTTCAGCCGTACCAACCTGGAATCGCTGCTGAAGATCAGCCTGTGGCACATGGAAAAATTCGATTCGCTGCTCACTCGCTTGAAGTCTCGCCGCGAGGGCAACGGCACGCTGTTGGACAATACCGTCGTGCTGTACGGTTCCGGCATGGGACACAGCGACAACCATACGGTCACGCGCATCCCAATCATCCTTGCCGGCGGCAAAGGCATGCTGAAAACCGGTCGCTACGTTCGCTACTCAGAAAATCAGCAACTCGGACGCCTGCATATATCGCTGCTGGAAAAGTTTGGCATCGACGTCGACACGTTCGCCAACTCAGAGGAACCATTGCCGGGCCTGAACGGATCAGACTTCAAACCGTACCAGGAACGGGCGTTTGCCAGCTGGATCAAAGTCGAAGGAACACAGATCACCGTTCAGGGGCGCATTCGCATGTCCGACAATCTGGACGAAGCGAAAGTCTTTTTCGTCGACGTGGAAGGGCAACCACCGGTGCGGGTGGAAGTCGCGTTTCGCGATTTCCACAATTTCAACCTGGCCTATCACTGCGGCACCGGGATTACGCTTACGGGAACAGGCAGCACAGAAGGTGGCCAGCACATCATCAGCAAAGTGAATGAGCTGAAATCGGTCCACGGCAGGAAGCCCGGCACACAGAACGGGTGATTGAATACCGAATCAATCTGCAGCCAGCCGCGCTACGGAATTTCTGTCGACGAACGCTCAGAGACAACCGCACAGTCCGGCAGTGATTTTCGGAGTCGGATCAAGCCATCGACGGAAATCCCTGAGCCGATCAGCGTCAGGTGCTTGAGCCTTCGAAGATGTATCAAATCGGCAACCCCGTCATCACTGACTTTAGCGCCGACAATGTTCAGATGGCTGAGCTGCCCCAGTTTTGAAATTGGCGACAGGCCCGCGTTTGTGATCTTTGGTCCGGCAAAACCTTCAGAATACAGCAAACGCAGGTGCGTGAGTTTTTTCAGGGTCGTCAGGGACTGCAGGCCTTTGTCAGTGATCGCCGTCAGACTCAGATCAAGATCGCGCAGGTTCTCAAAGGCCTGCAGATATTTTGTCGTCTGGTCATTGATTGAGTTTCCGTAAAGATCCAGCAGTTTCAGGTTTCGCAGGCCGGCCAGCTTTTCCAGTCCTGCAGCCGAAATGCGATTGGGTTCAAACCCTGTCTTCTTCAGAACAAGTGCCCGCAGTTGCTCCATTCCGGCCAGTACATCGCAGGACGTGTCTGAGACGTTGTCACACACCTCCAGGTCGATCGCGACAAGCTTCGGCAATTGAGCCAGGTGTGCCAGGCCTGCTGGCCCGATGTCGGTTCCCGCTGCTATCACGACACGCAGGCGTTCTGCCTGATGGAGTGGTTCGACAGCCGCGTCATCGACTTTGGGGCACACCTCCAGATTGATGCCGATAAGTTGCCTCAGGGTCGCCGCCTGGCCGATCCCGGAAACAGCGATGCGCGTGCCCGCGACATCCAGTGCAAACACTGATTTCAGTTGAGTCAGTGCCTTGATGATCACTTCGTTTACCGCGCCGTCTGCATTGATGTGCCGGTTCGTCAAAGTCAGGACGGGAAGTGGCACGTCACGATCGTCTATCGCGAATTGATACATGCGCAGCCGTTTCCCGACGTTCTTCGTGTCGATCAGTTCGACAGACATTCCCAGTTGAACCAGATCGGCGAATTCCGGTGGAGCCGTCATCAATGCAGGTTGCGAGACATCGGTCGCAGAGCCTCGTAAATCGTAGGCTGACAGTTCTGCCTGCTCGCGAAGAAACAGTTTTCCGTCAGCGATCACCGGATGAGACCAGCTGTCGCCCCCGGCGCTGGGCAACTCGAATGTTCCCTTCAGCTGATACTCGTCTGAATTCGCTTCGATCAGTGCGACGACGCCGTCCTGATAGTGAAAGTACAGATGGCCGTCAGCCGCGACGACCGAAGCAGAACCGGTTCCCGGGCCTCGCTGTTTCCATGCGATTTTTCCGGTCTTGAATTCGATGCAGGTTGGCAAACCGTTGTTGCTGCCGTGACCTCCGAATATATGGTCACCGATCAGTACGAAGCCACCGTGATGGTTCTGAAATTTGTTGCCCTTCAGCCGATATACTTCGCGGGCAGTGACTCCGGTTTCCGATTCATCAGGTTCAATCTTTAACAGCACACCGCCGGAGTGATACCCATTGGCAGAAAATACATGGTCGTCACGGATAACCGGTGTGGGAATATTGGCCGTTCCATTCGAAATGTCGTTGTAGCCCCAGAGAAAACGGCCCGTATCGGCTTCAACACCAATCAATCCCCTTCCGACAAGCTGCACGTATTGCCGTACACCTGCAGCCTGAGAAACCACGATGGAAGAAAATGCGGCCCCGTCACTGCCTTTCTCGCCGATGTCGGGGATCCTGGACTTCCAGATGACGTCGCCGGTCCTTCGATCAAGGGCGACGATCATTGCGTCAGCACCTCCGGGCGTGCAGATCAGCCTGTCTCCGTCGATGAGCGGCGACTCGCCGTAGCCGCGGCCGGACATCAACCTGCCACCAAAGTCCTCAGTGAAATTGCGCTGCCAGACGATCTGTCCATTCGACCTCTGCAGGCAGATCAGCTCGCCGTCCGGATCGACGGCGTAAACGAACTCGTCACCAACCGTCGGCGTTGCCATAACGTTGCGAGTTGTCGTTCCGACTTTGCTGGCCCATTGTCTTTTGCCCGTTTCCAGGTCGAATGCGAAACAATAGACGTCGCCGTCGATTCGGCCCGTTGTGAAGACAAGGCCGTGGGCAACAACCACGCTGGAATACCCCTCGCCGATTCCTGCAGCGCGCCAGTTGACAACAGGAGGTCCGTCGGACCATGAACGGATCAGACCTGTTTCGGGGGACACCGCATTCCGGTTCGAACCGCGCCACTGAGGCCAGTCGTCGGCATGGATCGAGGCACAGACGGCCAGCATGACCAGCCACAGGTGCCGCAAAACGGCAGGTCCTGCAAAGATGACACGACAGACGGGTGCAGATGCAGATCGGTCGGCGATTCCGTCGCTCATAAATCGTTCTCTTTCGTCATCTACAGCAATCCGGATACGACTTCACCGCGAGAGACAGGCAGCGGTTGTCCCTGTCGATTTTTGATGTGGGAGTGTGGGTCGATACCCTTCAGGTGAAACATCGTGGCGGCAATATCCCAGGGCGCCACATGATTCGCAATCGGGTATTCGGCCGTGCGATTCGATGCCCCGTACGTTCGCCCGGCTGCAACTCCTCCACCCGCCAGCAACAGCGAATAGCAATCGGGCCAATGATCCCGACCGGCGCCTTTGTTGACCACTGGCGTGCGGCCGAATTCGCCAAGACACAACACCAGAGTGGAATCCAGCAGACCGCGCGTGTCGAGGTCCTCAAGAAATGTCGCCAGCGCCTGATCAAAGGGTGGCAGCATTTTGCGCAACCGCGAATAATTGTTGGCATGCGTGTCCCACTGGTCGGCATTCAGCTTCGACCAGTTGACGGTGATCAGCGGAATATTGGCCTCAACCAGACGCCGCGCCATCAACAGCGTCTGACCGAAACGCGTGCGTGTGTATGAGTCTCGCAGCAGCGCTGATTCGTCTGTCAGGTTGAATGCTCGGCGAGTTGCAGACGAACCAAGCAATCCGAAGGCGCGAGCATACAGATCGTCCAATCCGACCAGGTGACGATTCCCTACGGTCCGTTCCGCCGGATCGATGGATGACAGCAAACTCTGGCGGCCGGACAGACGGCTTTGCCCAACTCCCTCCGGAAGAGTCACGCTGTCCACGCGAAACGAACTTCCGGCAGGATCGTCGGGAACTCGCAGCGCGTCGAATCCGGGGCCCAGAAATCCGGCATTCTGGCCGGCCAGTGGTGGTCGAGCGCCCTGATGCATCACGGGCCCCAACACCACGAAATCCGGAACCGGACGACGTGTGGGAGTCAGTCGACTGATCAGAGAACCATACGTGGGGAAATCATCCGGCCGCGCCGTTGTATTCGTGCCGGGCAGCGGATGCGGGTAACCGGTCAACGCTGTGTACGCTGCCGATCCATGTTCGAAGTCGCGATGAGTCATCGACCGAACGATCGTGTACCGTTCTGCCTGCAGCGCCAGCTTCGGCAACTGTTCGGTGATCTGAGTGCCTGGCACGCTGGTCGATATCGGCTGAAATTCACTGCGAATCGCCGACGGAGCATCGGGCTTGGGATCCCACAGATCCTGCTGACCGGGACCGCCCCACAGGAAGATGACGACGACAGACTTCGCCTGACCGAATCGGGGTGTTTGAGATTGACTTGACCGGGATGCCGACGCGGCCAGCATATCCGTCAGCGTCAGGCCGAACGCTGTGGACGAACCGACCTCAAGCACTCGCCGCCTGGAAACGCGACGCTGCAAATGCCGGCCCGCCTGCTGAGTGGATCTGTTGCTCATTCTGCCACAGCTACAAGAATCATGACTCCGAATGCTGATTCAGTATATGCACACAGAGTGGCCTGCACACCCTTTCGATCGTAATTGACGGCGAAAGTATTTCACTCACTCCCGAACTTGTCTTCGAACAGTTGCACCGGATCAAATTCCGGTTTCTCGTATAACTGTTGCTGACGATCAATGCGGCCGTCAGGATAGAAGTCCAGGATCTGCCCATTGCCCAGGATGCGAGGATCACCCTGAGCCGTTAGTTCCTCAGTTAGCTACGTCCAGAGACGTGCCCGGGTTTCAGCGGACTTCGGATTTGCCCCACGGATGTCACCAGTCCTTTTGGTTGCAACGTTGCCACGAATCGTTTCGCGGGAACTCCTGCACTACGGTCTGAGCGGGAAGGAACCGGGACCGGAAGAACCTATACCGTGACGGCTCTGGTGCCCGATACCGCCAGTTACGTCGCTTCAACCAGCTACGTGGTGGTCGTAACTCACGACCGTCGGGGCAGGAATCGACTCTGGTTTGAGGTCCTGACCGAGGGACTCTGGCAAACAGAAATGTCAAGATTGCCGCTATTGCGTATTTCTCTGATTCGTGGCCGCACAAGACGTTTTCGGCCTGCGACCTGTGGCTCCGACGAGGCACGGGGCGCCCCGATCACATGCTGGCGCTGCGTGCTCGTATTATGCGCTTGTCTTTGATGAGGTCCGACTTATTCAGAACGCGGCTGTTGTTCTCACACACATCTCGACGTGATGCTTGCCACGACTGTGCAGTGAACTTGCCAGTGCCCGCTCAGGCTGCAGATTTCGCCGAAACTCCCGTTTTCGTCTGCCCAAACACATCTTTCAGTGATTTTGCATATCTGGTAGAAGTGCAGCAGGTACACGGACGTTTGGCGATGTCTGATGGGGGCGTCGCGCCATCATTTTTATGGCAGGGGAAGGATTCCCATGCAGGCTTCATTCTGGAAAACCGTTTCGGTTGTCGGCGTAATTGGCATCGGCAGCCTGGTCACACTCGAGGTTCAGAACCGACTGTCGCGCCCGGGTTCCGGCGTCGACACGTCTACTGATGCAGCCTTAAGGAATCTGGTTATCCAATCCGGCGAAGAGTCCCTGACGGCTGCCACGACAAAGTCGGAATTCGACCTGGCGATGGAAAGCTCCAACGCCGAGACACCGGGGTTCAACGTCACAGAACCACCGTTTGGGGAATCGTTCGCTTCTGCCGACGGACACTTTCACAGCGAGCCCGTGCCACCGCAGGATTTCACGCCGCCCGTCGACACAACTGTCCGCTCCGAGCAGATATCGCTGGAAGGCAACCCTTTCGCACGGGAGCAGCAGGTCACGTCAGCCGTGGCGGCTGATTTTAACGGCAGCAATCAGGCCACGGTCGAACCTGTGGGGTTTGTGGAGGAACCAGAGTTCACAAGAGACGCGACATCCGCTGCGCCTTCGCTGGCACTGGAATCTCATGCCCAACCAATGGCCCTACGGCCAACACCAAATGTCGCCGAAGAAGATACATTTCCACTGTTCGGAAATGCTGCCGATGCTCAGGAGACACCTGGCAGCGTAGCTGCAGCGACCAGCCAGCCGATTGAGGACAAGGCTGCAGCGCCCCCCAGGAAAACGGAGCCATTTCTGTTCTTTGGCGAAGAAGAAAACTCGACAACCAAAACAGAGCCGGCGCAAACGGCCACATTGCCGCAGAATGTGACGACACAGCCAGCTGGCACTGCCGAATTCTTTGGTTCCGAGGAACCTCAGCTAACGCCCGCAGCAATGGACGAACAACCGCGTTCGTTAAGCAACGGGGCGCCGGTATTTGACCTGCCCTCGGAGAATCTGCCCGCGGAGAATCTGCCATTCGGCGGTCAGCCGGAACCGGCTGCTGCGACCGGCCAGCAAAACGATCCGTTTCCCGGGCTTCCTGAAGCAACTCGACCGGAACCCATTGAAACTGAAAACAGCGGTCAGCCCTTTACTTCGGACCTGGTGCCAACACCGCGTGAGCCGGCAACAATTTCCGCGCCTGCGTTTACAGTCGACCCTGACGAAAATATGGAGTCCTCGAACTCCATACCCGTGAATTCAACGCCATTGGGAACAGCACCAGACGACACGGCTTTGCCCTTTGCCGAAGATCTGCCGTCCACAGGCGGGTTGCAGACAGTGCCGGACCTGCCCGCCACATCTCCGCTGGCATTGCCGGAACCGTCGTATCCCCAACCAGACCAAGCATACTCTGATACCGACAACAGATTTCCGAACAATCGTCCCCCTCAATCACGGGACACGACTCTTGATCTGCCTGTCGACCGTCCCGCAGATTCTCTCGACGTGCGTCCGTTTCCGCGGCAGTTCGAAGAAACTCCGCCGTTGACGTCTCCCGGACTGTCAGAACCAGGTTCTCGCACGTTCAACGCTCAGCCACCCGCGGGGACGCCAGGTGGACGTTCCACCCGCGACGGGATTCGCCAGATTCCGCGACAAAGCTCGAATACAGACATTCGCGTCGTCTCAGGTGTGATGCGCCCGAATCTTGTGCTGCAGAAAACAGCTCCACAAAACGCATCTGTGGGCTCACCGCTGGACTACAGCATCTTTGTTCGCAACGAAGGTGATGCCACTGCATTTGAGGTCATCGTCGAAGACGAAGTTACCAGCGGTGTGGAAGTCAACGGTGCGCGACCGCAGCCGGATTTTGATCGTTCCACTGGCAAGCTCATCTGGCACTTTGACGCAATCAGACCTGGCGACACAGAAGAGATCAAAGTCCAGGTGACTCCCACCGGAGAAGGCACGCTGGATGGTGTGGCATCCGTAAAGTTCAAGTCACGTGTTCAGGCGACGACGGTCGTGACTGCCCCGCGGCTGCGTCTGCAGATGACAGGCCCTGAAGAAGTGAAACTGGGTGAAGAAGTCACCTACCGATATGTCATCACCAATGATGGCACCGGAGAAGCTCGGGACGTGTTTCTCCGCACTGTTTTGCCAAATGGCGGCGGCTTCAGTCATCCACAGGGGCGAGATCTTGAATACGAGATTCAATCCATGAGACCCGGCGAGCAGCGGGAAATTATTCTGGCGGTTGTTGCAGGAGAGCCTGGTGAACATCAGACAAAAGCGGAGTTAACCGCGATTGGTACGACCAGCGAACAGGCGACGTGGCAGACAAGCGTCGTCGGTGCTCAATTGCAGATTGTTCGACGCGGGCCCAAACGACGCTACGTTGGCCGCGCTGGGGTGTACGAAAATGTTGTGACCAACGAAACCAACTTTGATGCCATCGACGCCAAAGTGGTCGAACAGGTGCCTGACGGCATGCGGTTCATCAGTGCTGACAATGGTGGTCTGTACGACAAACAGAGCCAAATCGTGACATGGACCATTGATCGGATCAGCGCCAGCCGCCAGAAACTGTTGAGAATCGAATTGATGCCGACCTCTGCGGGGTCCCGCGAAAGTACGGTCACGATCCTGGAAAACGCAGGCTTCCGCAGTGATGACTACGTGTCCACAACGGTCGTCGAAGACCTGCACAATGTCAGTGCTGACATCACCCAACTGGACGGGCCAGTCGCGATGGGAGAAACGTTCGGATTCACCGTCACGATTGATAACCGCGGAACTGCCGATGCAACGGACGTTGAACTGACGATTGATGTTCCGGAAGAAATCCAGGTCGTCGGCGCTGGGAGTTCAGAAGTTCAGGCAAAACTTCTTGCCGGAAATCTGGTGCAGTACAACGTCATTGTACAAATTGAACCAGGCCGGAAACAGACCTTCCAGATCAAGATGACCGGGGCTCGCCCGGTGCGCAACGGAGTCGTTAAGGCCAAAGTTCGATACCTCCAGATGCAGGAACCGCTGGTGGTGTCCGAGTCCGTCACTGTGTATCGCGACGACATCTGACGTCAGCTATTTCGCGCCAATCAGCTGTCAGAACGTTGTTATTGAAACCGCTCGCCGGAAGTGGATGTTGACGAACGCTGTTTGTCACACGACACGCCGCGGTACCCGCAAAATGCTCCGATATACTGGCATCGACCATGGTTGGCTGTAGGGCGGTGTCTCTGATAGCATCCTTTCGCTCACAAAATTCTATTGTTGCGAGGTGATTCGTGTCAGAAGTTCTGGACAGTTTCGAAATCGAATGGCATGGCAACGTTGTCGTCGTGGTCCCGGCAAAATCGGTCGAGTCACTCAACTGGGACCTTGTTGAACAGGCGGCTGACGTCATTATGGACCCACTGGCGACCCAGGAAGTTCCGCTTGTGATTGTGGACCTGAAGGACGTGGGCTACTTCGGTTCCGTATTTCTGGCATTGCTGCTGCGATGTCATAAGTTCCTGAAGCGTCGTGGCGGCGAACTGGTTCTGTGTGGCGCCAACGACATGGCTCGTGAACTTTTGAAGATTACAGCTCTGGATACGATTTGGGCCATCTACGATACTCGCAGCGAAGCCATGCAGGCGATTGATGGCTGAAGGAGCGGCACACCCGCGCCATACCTGATTCGGCGCCCCGCACACGTTGGCGTCGCTGGTGAATCCTGACGTCAGTTCTGGCGAATGTGTTCGCACGGAGGCAATGAGCAAATGGCGAAAAAGCATCTCACCCATCCGCGTGATTCAGAATTGGAAGTGATCGAACATGTTTCGGAACTTCGCAAACATTCTGAACTGATTCAGGAAATCAAAGCAACGGCGGACAAGCTGGCGGCCGACGGAGCAACTCGCGGCGACCTGAAGATTCTCAGCCGCGCCCTGCGAGAACTGCGTTACGCGTTTAAGGTGTTTACGCCCTATCGACGTAACAGAAAAGTCACCGTGTTCGGGTCGGCGCGAACGGCCCCCGAATCTCCCGAGTGGCAACAGGCAGAACTGTTTGGTAAACGCATCGCCGAAGAAGGCTGGATGGTGGTCACCGGCGCCGGTGGCGGAATTATGGAGGCCGCTCATGCCGGGTCCGGTCGTGAAATGGCAATGGGGCTGAACATCCTGCTGCCGTTCGAACAGCAAGCGAATCCTGTTATCGAAGGTGACGACAAACTGGTCAACCTGAAATACTTCTTCACGCGCAAGCTGTTATTCGTAAAGGAAGTCCATGCTGTCGTTTCCTGTCCGGGAGGATTCGGAACTCAGGATGAAGCGTTCGAAACACTGACGCTGGTCCAGACGGGAAAACGTGACCTGATGCCCATGGTCTTTCTGGACCGGCCAGGCGGCACGTACTGGTCAGGCTGGCTGAACTACATCAAAACGGAACTGCTCGAAAAAGGAATGATCTCGCCCAGTGACATGAGCCTGTTCAAGGTCACGGACGACGTCGAAGAAGCCATCGACGAAGTTCTGGGATTTTACAGCGTGTACAACAGCATGCGATTTGTCCGCGATCGGCTTGTACTCAGACTGCACCGCGATCCATCCAATGAGCTGATCGAACGGCTTAATGATGAGTTTCAGGACGTTGTGGAATCCGGACGCATTGAAAAGGCCCAACCTCACAAACTGGAAGCCGACGATGTGCATCTGAAAGAACTTCCGCGACTGTCGTTTACGTTCAATCGACGTGCCGTCGGCAGGTTGCGGATGATGGTCGACGTGCTGAACCGGGAACTGGCCGACAATTGAAACGACAGAAGAGTTCTGCCCCGCGAGAGATTCGAGTCCGGCAGGGTGCGTTCATTCCGACGCGCAACAAGAGACGCTAGGCGGCCCGACGTTCCGCAACATCCGTGAGCGCCAGTTGCCTGAGTGATTCGACGACCTGCTCCATGCGGGTGGCGCGTGAGCCTTTGACAAGCACAAGGTCGTTGTCGCACAGCAGGCAGTCAAGCATGGCTGTCAGCGTTGTCAGGCTGGCAAAGCAGGAAATTCGATTCAGTGCCCCGCCGGACGCAAGGAAACCATCGACAACGTCGCCCGCAAAGTTTCCGGTGACTGCAATATGATCGAGCGTTGACGCTGCCAGCGCCGCACCCATTCCATAGTGCAGGTCGGCCGCCTGGTCACCAAGGTCCAGCATGTCGTTCAGCACCAGCACGCGATGGCGGCAATGCTGGAAATCTTCGGCCGTCCGAATGGCAGCGTTGACGGCGGCCGGACTGGCGTTGTAGGTATCGTCGATAACGGTCCAGGCACCAATCTGCAACAGACAGCAGCGGCCTGCTTCCGGCTCATACGTCGCCAGTCCGGCATTGATCTGCTCGGGGGCGATGCCTACTTCCAGGCCGATGGCGATCGCTGCCAGTACGTTTGTCACATTATGACGGCCACAGGCTCGCACAGTGTACTCGTCTCCGTCCACCGTCAGCCTAAGCGACTCATCGGACGTCACGACGGCAGTTGCACGGACCTCAGCCCACTCTGCTGTGCCGAAGGTCACAACACGCCCGGACGCTGATTTCTGCATCTCAGCGACAAGTGGATCATCAATATTCAGGAAGGCCACGCCGTCTGTTGAAAGCGATTCGACCAGCGCCTGCTTTTCCTGCTGCACGGCCTTCAGCGATGTCAGTTCATCAAGGTGGGCAGGGCTCACGGTCGTGACGACGGCAAAATCGGGTCGAGCGACCGACGCCAGCATTTCCACTTCTCCCGGCGCGGATGAACCCACTTCAATCACTGCAAATTCGTCACCACTCTGAAGTTCCAGCAGGCTGATTGGCACTCCCAGATGATTATTGAAATTGCGGGGACTCTGAATTCCCGTGTGCACGGATTCGAGCATGGCGGCAATCATGCGACGTGCGGTTGTTTTACCCACGCTGCCTGTGACCGCAACCACCAGCGCATCGCTGTACTGACGATTTTGCCAGCCGAGTTGTGCGAGCGCCAGCTCAGCATCTGCGACGCTGATGTGTGGTGTGAGACATGCGTCTGCCACAGACTCTTCCACAATGACAACCACGGCTCCATCGCGCAGCGCCGCTGCACAGTACTCGACTCCGTGGGTCTGCGTGCCTGACAGCGCAATGAATACATCACCCTGCTGCACGTGCCGACTGTCGATGACGCACCCATCCGCAGTGGCTGCGACGTTGACCTCACCACAGATCGTTCCGTCAACAATTTCGCAAACGTGTTTGACAGTTAGCGGATGCATTGTTCAAGTCAGCCTTTTCCGCATCGCTGAGCCTCGGCATTTCTTCCGTGAATGCCTTTGCGGCAATTATTGCCGATAATGGCAAACTGATGCTGACTGTGACATCGACGTGGGCTGCCCGCACGAATAAGTCCAAATTCATCAAAGTCGGTGACACGCACAGACCTTTGCCGGAGGTGCCCGCACGGATTACCGGCAGCATCGGGAATATTGCTCTGACGATTCATGCCGACCTCTGAATCGAGAATCGCGGCTGCAAATTGTCTACAACCGAGCAGTCCGCTGCACGCAACAATTGACGGACCACTTCGCGGTCGTCAAATGACAGCTTTGCGCCGGCCGATTCCTGTGTTCGTTCATGCCCTCGGCCGGCAACGACAACCACGTCGCCAGGTTCAGCCTGTTCCAGCGCCACCGAGATCGCTTGCTGGCGATCGGTTTCTGACACGTAAACAGCGTCTGCAGAGAATCCAGCGGTGATGTCTGTGATGATCTGGCCGGGATCTTCACTGCGAGGATTGTCGGATGTGACGATAGCAACGTCCGCGGCCATCGCTGCATGGGCCATCAAAGGCCGTTTGCTGCGATCACGTTCTCCTCCAGCTCCGAACACACAGATGAGTCGGCCCGGCACAAAATCACGAACCGCGTCGAGACACTGTGCCAATGCGTCGGGAGTGTGAGCATAATCCACCAGAACCTGGAACGGCTGGCCTTCATCAATGCGTTCGACACGCCCGGGAACGGCGTGAAGTGCCTGCAGTCCATCCACGATATGTGAAAGACTGATTCCCAACTGCTCCGCAATTCCGGCCGCCGCCAGACAGTTCGAGACATTGTGTCGACCAATGAGTCTCAACCGAAATTCTGCGTCACCCTGAGCCAGACTCAATCGCACACGCTGAGAACGATGCGTTTTCCTCAACACCGTCGAACGCAATTCCGCCGCAGGGTTGTCGTTTCCGTAGGTCACAATGCGCGTGTCACGATCGAGACGTTTCATGATGCTCTGGCAGCCAGGATCGTCTGCATTCAGAAGCAGTGGTGCCTCGGGATATAACAGGCTGGTGATGTCGGCCTTTGCCGCCTCGTAGGCGTCCTGAGTCCCGTGATAATCAAAATGGTCCTGAGTCACATTTGTAATCGCCGCAGCAGACAAGTGAATGCCGGCACACCGTTTCTGTACCAGAGCGTGACTGCTGATCTCCAGCGCACAGTGAGAAGTCCGGGCAAGACTCATTCGACGAAAGTGGTCGGCAAGGACTCCCGCCGAGGGTGTTGTCAGCATCGATGACGTGGAATCGACTCCATCGCTCGTACAGATCGTGCCGATCAGGCCAGTGCGATGGCCGGCCGATTCCAGAATTGAACGCAGCATCCACGACGTCGTTGTCTTGCCATTGGTTCCGGTGATTCCCGCGACAGTCGTCGACTGCTGCTGACCAACAGCCAGAGCCATTGATGTCAATGCGTGTGCAGTCGCCGTACAATTCACAATGCACTGAGGAATGCTGCTGTTGCTAATGAATCGCTGGACGACAATCGCGACTGCTCCCCTGGCGATGGCTTCATCGATAAAGCCGTGGCCGTCGTATGTGTTTCCGGTAACAGCGACAAACACGTCTCCGCGATGGATTCTGCGGCTGTCCGTTGAAACACGCGAAATAGCGATGTCACGACAGTTGACAAACTGAGCCTCGGGCAGCAGTTGCTGCAGACTTAAGGTCGTGTCGTTCATTCCAGGCGTCCTGCCGGGAGGTGCAATTCGTTCGGGAACTGGACGTCAGTGCAGCAGACGTCACATCCATGTGGGCGAGAATTCTCTCCAAGTCCCGAAATCTCGTCAACAGCGACCTGTGCTCGGCCCCGCGCCCTGACTTCCGACCCTGATTTCGGTGTTGTTCCTGCACCGTACTGAAATGCGGATTCCGTGCGGCGGACGAGTTGCTCACCTGCCTGCAGGCAGAAACTGTACCGAGTCGACGATGACATGGCCGTTGGTGTCTGCCGTGCCGACTTCCACTTTGGCAACGTCATGAAATGAAAACTGACCAAGGCTGACGAAGATTCCGTCAATCGGGGGTTTTTCTCGCTGATTGATTCGGATGCTCTTCGAGCCCGTGGCGTGAATGACGGTCACAGGAACGTTTTCCGCTCGATTGCTGTTGGGCGGATACGACAGCCGTACTTCGTACCGGCCCGGCTTCAGTTTTGCTTCAAACAGAGCAGACTTCTGCCCCTGCTCTGTGTTGCCGTTGTGTCGATAACCACTGTCGACAAATGGCTTGTTTGCAGCTGAGCCCTGCCAGTTTCCAATGAACGTCGCCGAATGGTCATCGACAACTGTTCCCTTCATTTTTCGAGACGAATTCACGTACGAGTCTTCCATCTCGAGCACCTGACCATCTGCCAGCAGACGCGTCTTCAATTGACTATAAGGCAGATCCTGGACCGCGATATTTCTGTCCAGCGACAGGCAGGCGGCCGTAGCAGCAGACTGCCCCAGAACCATAAAGACAGGCTCCATGCGAATCGACCCGAAAGCAATATGGCTGGATGACACACAGACCGGCACCAGAAGATTCTCACACTGCCCCTTCTTTGGCACGATAGAGCCGTAAGAAATTTCGTATGGCCGTGGCGCATGCACTCCGATGTCACCCTCGTTCTGCACGAGACCGTCCGGCGTGACATAGCGCTGCACGTTGTGAGAATCCAGCGTATACGACCCCATACCAACGGAACCCGGTGTTTCCACGCGGTCCAGGCAGTCATGTTCTGTCATGACGTATTTACCAATCATGCGACGTGCTTCACGCACATAAATCTGGTGAGGCCAGCCGGCGTTGTCTTTGAACTCATCCTTTGACAGACCCCACTTTGACATCGCTGCGCGAACGTCCGCAGGAACTGATGAATTATTCGCCATGAAGTACATCAGCCCCCGCTGATAAACTTCGTGTTCACGAATGATTTCGCGGCGGCGTTCGTAGCTGCCCTCCGGGTAATCATAGTTTCTGCCGATGTAGTCGGTGCTGAACGGACCGTGATTATTTGTGTCTGTCTTATGGTTGGGCATGGGATCAAATTTGTTAAACATCTGTCGCCAGCCACCATCGAAGACTCGCAGCAGTAATTCGTATTGCGATGCGTCGTATCCTTCCGGTTTCACAAACGGTATGCGGTTGTCGTCAACATTCGTCAGGCACATCCGGAAACAATAGGCCTGCACACGATGGTCACCGTCACCTCGGGTGCCTGGCAATTCGTTGCTGATCCCGGGCAGCAGACCGCTCGACGAATCGCCGACGATTCGGTAGGGATCCACTGGTGTTTTAAACCAATGACTGTGATGCAGCACGCCCACCTGAATTCCGTTCCATTCTTCGTCGTAGACGGAGTTCGCTTCGCGGCCAACGTGATAATCAACCCCGGCGACGGCCAGCAAGTCACCTTCGTAAGTTGCATCCACGAACATCCGTCCGAGAAACGTTCTGCCGCTGAGCATCGTGATGGAGTTGATGCGACCATCGGTGACATTGACACCTGTGCCAGGCCTGCGGTCCAGCCATTCGTCGCGGTACACGGGTATATTTGCTTCGGAAATCATCTGCTCAAAAATGTGTTCGGCAACGTGCGGTTCGAAGACCCACATTGCCGATCCACCACTGCCGGACTTGCCTGGAGGACTCTGATTACGATTGCCGAATTTCGCCTGGTCTTCCCACTTCCATGATTCCGGCTTCTGATAGTGTTTCCAGACACGGTGGTAGAAATCGCGACTCAGCCCACCGATGGCGTCTTTGTTTCCTGAATCCGTCCACCCGAGCCCGCCGGATGTCAGTCCGCCCAGGTGTCTGTCCGGACAGACGATCACTGCGGACTTACCCATCGCTTTACATTGAACTGCAGTGGTTACCGCGGCGCTGGTGCCGCCGTAAACGACAACATCCCAGATGTCGTCTGCCGAAGCTGCTGTCTGACAGACCAGCAGGATTGCCAACACAGAGTGAGCGGCGGAAAGTCTGCGCACGCCTGCAACAGCGATACGTTCTGGTGTATTAAGGAGCATTGATGTAACCACAGTAATTGAAAAATGTTTCATTCGTCGGGCACCGACAAGCGAAAGCCGGGCCACAGAACTGTTTTCAGTCGACCTTTGCAGATTAACAGACAAGGAAGACGCAGTCAGCTTACCACCACTCACTCGGAATGCGCGCATGCCGTCCGTTTCCCATCAGTCCGTTTTGACACGTCCGTCACAACATATCACCATATGGCAACACGTTAAGCGAGCAGCAGAAAGATCTGGTTTGGAAAGCGCTGTCTGACGGAGTCCGTCGTCGGATGGTGGAAGAACTGGCCAGGCAGGCGCTGATGACCGGTGAGCTTGTGGAATTGTTTCCACAGCTGTGCCGGACGGCGGTGATGAAGCATCTGGATGTACTCACTGCAGCCAACCTGGTTTCTGTGCAGAGACGAGGTCGGCAGCGCTGGAACATCCTGAACAACAAACCTCTTCAAACTGTGTGCCGGCCCTGGGTGCAGGCGCATGCTCAGCGGATGGCGAGTTCACTGGACCGGCTCAGAGAAGTCGTCGAAGCTGATATCACAAGTCCGACACCTGCCGAACCGTAGATGAGCAGCAGCCTGATCGCGGTCGTCACAATCCGAGAAACGAGAACAACATGCCTCAAGTGTCTATTACCGAAGCCGGCGTCACCAGCTACGAGGTAAGTGTTTCGATTCAGTCATCGAAGGATCGGGTCTGGCGCGGTTTGACGGATCAGCTGAATGCATGGTGGCTTCCGGACTTTCACATGTTGGGCACGGATTCGATTGTGACGCTTGAACTGAAACCCGGTGGGCGTATGTACGAAGAGACCGAAGGTGGCGGACTGCTGTGGTATACGGTGTTGGCCTTTGATGTCGAAAAATCCCTTGATGTGGTTGGATTCTGCACTCCACAATGGGGTGGTCCGGCAACATCGATGCTCTCATTTCGCCTGGCCGATGATGGAGACGGCACACTGCTGACGATGACAGACCCCCTGTCGGGACATGTCAGCCAGAAGCAGGTCGATTCGCTGCATTCCGGCTGGACGGACCTGCTGGCTAAAGGACTCAAGCCTTACCTGGAACAATAGGCCTGGCGACCACCATTGAGTCTTCAAAGCTCGGACGCTCTCCCGAATCAGCGAGCAACGTAAGCAGCGGACGTTCAGCGTTTTCAAATAAACACAATGTCCCTTCGTTTCAGCTCGCGCACGAAGAAAGGCCGGTGACGAATGTCACCGGCCTTTGATTCTTCAGTATGTCGCGGATGCCAATTTACATGTCGCGATTACTCTGCTGGTGGTGCTGGTGCAGGAGCAGCACATGATGCGGCTACAGGAGCACAACATGATGGTGCAGCTGGAGCACAGCATGATGGAGCAGCTGGTGCACAGCATGATACCGGTGCTGGCTCGCAGCATGGATCCGGGCAGCAGGCCTTCTTATGTCGCAACTTTCTCAACAGACGACCGGAAAACAGACGGCAGCGACGCTTGCCGCAGGGGTCACAGCAAGGCTCTGGTTCGCAGCAGACAGGTGCGGGGGCACAGCAGGTTGGAGCAACAGGTGCACAGCATGTTGCGGCCACTGGTGCACAACAGGATGGAGCTGCACAGGTCGCTTCAGGAGCACATGAGTCGCAACTGGATCGTTTGAAATGACCGAACAGGCCAGCTTCGACAGACTGAGGTGCAACAACACCGCTCATGACAGCTACGGCCAACAGTGAAAGAACACTTCTCATGGACAATTCTCCAATATCTCGAATCGGTAAGGGTAGGTACATCGTGCTTCGTTAGTTCGCCGAACTATTACCCACCCATGGGGTACATGCCGGATTTGGCTGTCAGATCAATGCCTACTCTTCAATTTTGTCGCCGAAAGGTTCAGGTCCAGACAGTCCGGTAAACATTTCTCACTGACGACAGTTTTCCGATTACACCGATTGAAACAATCCCGTTGCCGTTATGGGCGGAGTCAGTCGTTAAGTCCCGCATCATGGGCCGCAGATACGATGTTCGCCATCGCGTCAGCCACGACCGACCACTTGAAACTGTTGCGATGCAGCGAAAACGGGCATATCACAGGACACATATCCGTGCAGGCTGACAATCTTCAGGACCGTGCGCATAATGACAGACGCCTGAATTCGGGAATTCAGAAGGGGGTCACTCGCACTCACCACGACGTGGAACCAATCAGGATTTTATTTATTTTCGCAGCGTTTCCACATCAGGGCGCTCCGAGCAGAAAAGGTGTTTGTCGTCGCTCAGACAGGACAGGATCAAAACATGAACATCATGAAGTGGCAATTCATTTCACGACTATTTGCTTTGGCAGTGATCGTGAATTCATTTGGTCCTCTGGCTGGCGCAGCTGGGAGTCGTTCAGCAAACACGCCGAACATTGTTGTGATTCTGGTCGATGACCTGGGCTACATGGATATCGGGGCCAATAACCCCAACTGCTTCTACGAAACGCCCAACATCGATGGACTGGCGGCAACCGGTCTACGATTCACAGACGGGTATGCGGCCAATCCCGTCTGTTCACCAACTCGGTACAGCCTGGTGACGGGTAAATACCCAACACGCGTGCGGGCCACGAATTTCTTTTCCGGCAAGAGAGGTGGGAAATTCCGTCCAGCCCCGTTGAACGACAACATGCCTCTGGACGAAATTACGATCGCTCAGGCACTTAAAGACAAAGGGTATGCCACGTTCTTTGCCGGCAAATGTCATCTCGGCAGCAGCGAGGAATACTATCCGCAGAATCGGGGTTTCGATGTGAATATCGGTGGGTACCATCGAGGTGGTCCTTATTCGGGCAAAAGGTATTTCGCGCCGTTTGAAAATCCACAGATCAAGGTCGAAAGTCCGGCCGGCGAACATCTGCCGGCTCGCCTGGCCCGTGAAACGGCCGGCTTCATTGAGGCCAACAAAGACAAACCCTTCCTGGCGTACCTGGCGTTCTATTCCGTCCACACGCCGCTGATGGGTCGACCTGATCTGGTGGAGAAATACAAGAAGAAGGCCGAGGGCATCGCAGGTGCAGAGTTTGCAGATGAAGAACAGATCTTCGGCGACAAGCCGCGCAAAGTCCGAATTCTGCAGAAGCACGCTGTCTATGCAGCGATGGTTGAAGCCATGGACCAGGCCGTCGGCAAGGTTTTGAACCAACTGGAAGCATCAGGAGTCGCAGACAACACCGTGGTGCTGCTGACATCAGACAACGGAGGACTGTCCACGTCCGAGGGCTCACCCACCAGCAACCTGCCACTGCGAGGCGGTAAGGGCTGGGTCTACGAAGGTGGTATTCGTGAACCGTGGATTGTGAGATACCCGGGTGTCACAAAGGCGGGAGCTGTATGTGCCGAACCGATCTGCTCGATAGACCTGTTCCCAACGGTCGCAACCGCAGCGGGCGTGAATGTGAAACACGACATTGACGGTATCGACATTCGTCCGGCACTTGAGGGCAAAACTCTGTCTCGCAAGTCGCTGTTCTGGCATTATCCGCACTACAGCAACCAGGGCGGTATTCCCGGTGGCGCCATTCGGGAAGGTGACTTCAAACTGATAGAACGTTACGAAGATGGTCAGGTCCACCTTTACAACCTGGCATCCGACATCGGCGAAGCCAACGACCTTGCAGCCGCGATGCCGGAACGAGTCGAACAGATGCGAGGTCGCCTGCACACATGGTATCAATCCGTTGACGCACAGTTTCTGCAGCCGAAAGACGGGAAAACACCATGGCGGCCGGCGTACGCCAAATAACAGAGCCGGTAGTGTTTTCCGCCAGTTCACGGGCCGTCTTTGATTCCACACACGCAGCGCTTTCGCTCATCGTTTTTCAGAGTGAAAAGTGTGAACAGACAAAACTTCATATGTACTTGCGACCACCAGCATGCTGCTGGCCCCGTCTCGTGCTGTGACGGAGACTCGGCCCGGAATCTTTTATGTTCGCGGACGATCGGGGCTGGGGAATCTCAGCTGTCACGGTCACCACTATCTGAAAACTCTCAGCATCGACCGGACTATTTTACTCTTGCTACAGCGTTTTACGCTGACTTGTGGCCGCGAACGTCGGTTTTCGGTTGCAGTTTCATTGCTGCCACGAGCCAGTACCGTGTAGGTCAAAATGTAACTTGTTTTATTCCGAATTCCACTATCGAGCACGGCCCGATCATGAAACACGCGACACTCCTTCTGATCACGATATTTCTGGCGTCGCAGAACGTAATGAAGGCGGCGGATGCCAGGCCGAACATCATCTTTCTGTTTGCGGACGACCAACGAGCCGACACGATTGGGGCTCACGGGAATCCACATATTCAGACTCCGAACATGGATCAACTTGCAGCTGCTGGATTCAGTTTTCGAAAAAACTATTGCGCTGGATCCTTCAGCGGTGCCGTGTGTGTCGCCAGTCGGGCGATGCTGATGACCGGGCGACACTGGATGAACATTCCATCCGAAAAAGTCGCATCTGACTGGAAGCAGTTGCCGCTGCTGCCTGCCGTGCTGGAATCGGAAGGTGACTATCGCACGTTCATTGTCGGCAAATGGCACAACGGCAAGGCGACACTGCGCCGGGCATTTTCGTCCGGTCGGTCGGTCTACATGGGTGGCATGGCCAATCATGCCGATTTCGAAGTACAGGATCTTGTTGACGGCGAGCTGAGTGCAAAGCGTCCCGCGGGTGGATTTTCCAGTTCTGTCTTCGCAGATGAAGCTGTCGACTATATCCGGGCCGCTGATGCTGACAATCCATTCTTTCTGTACGTGGCGTTCACAGCTCCGCATGATCCCCGCAATCCGCCGGAGGCGTATCGGAAGATCTACTATGACCAACGTCCGCCGTTGCCAAAGAACTTTCTGCCGCAGCACCCATTCATGAATGCTCCTCAGGCAACGATGGGACGTGATGAAGGGCTGGCACCGTGGCCACGAACACCGGAAATTGTCGGCGATCAGCTGTGCGAATACTACGGCCTGGTCACTCATCTGGATGAACAGGTGGGACGCGTTCTGCAGGCGCTGAAAGACAGCCCTCACGCAGAAAACACGTATGTCGTCTACACCGCTGACCACGGGCTGGCTATGGGAAGCCATGGTCTGCTGGGCAAGCAGAACATTTATGAGCAGAGTATGCAGTGCCCGCTGATTCTGAGCGGGCCAGGCATACCACAGGGGCAATCAAGTGACGCATTCACATACGTTCACGATACGTATGCCACGGTTTGCAGCTTTGCCGGCATCAAACCGCCGCCGGATGTCGATTCCCGCGATCTGACGCCAATCATGCAGGGCACCAGCAACAAAGTGCGGGATTCAATCTTCCTGCCGTTTCAGGATAATCAGCGCGCTATCAACGATGGCCGATGGAAACTGCACATCTACCCGCAAATCAATCATCAGCTTCTGTTCGATCTGAAGTCAGATCCGCATGAGATGAACAATCTGGCTGATGATGCGGCACATGCATCGGAAGTTGAACGCCTGACGGCGTTGATGGAGTCGTGGCGAACCCGAGTCGGAGACAGGGATCCGCTCAGCGTCAAGAACCCGAAGCCGAAGATCCCCGAATACAGCAACAGCAACCGCACACTGGATAAATGGCAGCCCAAATGGATTCGCGACAAATACTTCGATGGACGCGACAATCCAAGCCACGGCCTGAAGAAATAGAGGCCGTTCGAAGACAGCATGGCGTTTAGCTGCGTTTTGTGCTGCTCGGCCTGCTGGCTGCAACAAATGTCGACTTAGTTGGCGGCCGGAAACCCACTGTCGTCTGAACTGCCTCCGACAATGTTGACACTCTCGGCCTGCTTCTAGTATAGTAAGTGAACACTTACACCTCTGAGGCAAATTCGAATGCCACGGCCCAGCCAGATTGAAGAGCAAACCCGGAAGCTGATACCAATCGTCTGTCAGGTATTCAGCGAGCTTGGCTACCGGCGTGCAACGACCGCCGAACTGGCTGGGCGATGTCGTGTTCGGGAAAACATTCTGTACCGATTGTGGCCGAACAAGAAAGCCATGTTCCTGGCAGCTATCGATGAGATTTTTCAGGCAAGGTCTGTCGTATGGAGTCAGCTTCTGGAGGACAGTCAGACTCCTGAGCAGGCCATGCAGCGGATCGTCAGATACGAAACGATTCATCAGGGTGATTCGGGATTTTATCGAATCGTCTTTGCTGCCCTGACCGAAACTGACGACCCGGAGATCCAATCTGCTCTGACGGGCATGTACAGGCGGTTCCACAAACTTGTGTGCCACCACGTCGATGCCGGTCGCAACCCAGGGCATTCAGAGGCAATATTGTCAGCCGAATCGGCTGCATGGGGACTGCTGGGGTTAGCTACTATGTCAAACATCATTCGAGAGCTGAAGCTGCTGCCAAAACGTCAACGAGAGAAAATGTTTGAAGACGTAGCGGAGTGTCTGATGAACAGTAACGATTCGTGAGTTTTTTTGCCCTATATGTAAGTGCACACTTACTTAAATAGTGAGGAATATGATGAGGAATATGATGAGGAATCTTTGGAGTCGACGAACATTCCTGGCCAGCACGGCGTCGCCATGGTTAATGCCTTCATTTGCGAATGTGACTGACGCAGACGAGGTGCAACGATCTCCCACGCTTGATATTCATGCTCACTTGTTTGGTATCGGCGATGGCGGTACGGGTTGCCGCATGTCCCGTTCCATCACCGACGGGCCGGCGTTTCGTTACCTGATGGCGATGTTAAAGCTGCGAGTTCCTGGAAGGACCGTCGACGGACGCTATGAAGAAGTGCTGGTTCAGCAAACGCACCAATCAGGTCTCACCAAGGCTGCAATTCTGGGACAGGACGCGGTCTATGACAATCGCGGCAAGGCCGACTGGAAGCGCACGTCGTTCTATGTGCCGAATGACTACGTGTTCACGGTTGTGGCCAGGAATTCTGAACTGTTCATCGCCTGTCCGTCGATTAATCCCAATCGCGGTGACGCCGTGGAGGAACTGGAACGCTGCCATGAAAACGGGGCGCGTCTGTTGAAAATTCATCCTCCGACGCAGGGTGTGAATGTCGCCGATACCAGGCATTCGAAGTTTTTTCGTCGTTGCGCTGAACTCAACGTGATTGTCCTTGTCCACACAGGTCACGAACACAGTGCTCCGGTGATTGACAAGAGTCTGGCAGCACCGCGGCGGCTGAAACTGGCCCTCGATCAGGGATGTACGGTCGTCGCCTGCCATGCGGGCACTGGCTGGATCAGCGATTCCCCGGATCAGCTGCCGGAGTTTCTGTCTCTGTTGAAACGTTATCCGAATCTGTGGGGTGATACTGCAGTGCTCGGCAGCGCCGGCCGAGTGAGAGATTTCGAGAGACTGCTTGAAGACAAGAATCAGGTGTGCAGTCGTTTGCTGCACGGCAGTGATTTTCCGTTCCCGGCTGTTCCTGCAGCATTCGCCGCCAGAATTGGCGACACAACAGCGGCCAGGATCGCGGGAGAAAGCAATCTTCTGAAAAGAGATTTCGACCTGAAGGAGGCACTGGGAATTGGTCGAGCGAGCGCTGAAGCCGCGTACGACCTGGTCTTCAATCGTCGGACGCCAATGACCGCGAGTGACTGACCGTGTAGAATATTACATCTATAACTACAGGACCATTTCACGACCAAATATTAACGGCAGGCAGCCAGTGACCGCAGATTGCAGGGATCGCACAAGTCGATTCATCGGTCAATGCTGCCAGCTGGATTATTTCTGTTTTCGAGTTCACGAACTGGAATCCTTGCACGAGGAACGTACTTCGCCAGTTCACGCAGAGCAACGACCGTACATTTTTCATCGGCCAGGTGTTTCAGATATCGTTCCAGCATCGCAGGCGTCGTGGAGACCCATGGGTGCGGCCCGTCCGGAATTCCGTGAAACGTCATGACGGCGATCTTACCATCCTTCGCCAGGGCAGTCGCTTCAACAAACTGCTCAAATGTACTGTCCGGCTTACCGTCGAACGCCTGAGGCATCAACAGCGGGTTGTCCTTTGCCGGGTTGAATGCCCGGGCACCGCCTGCTCGGGCAAACCGATATCCCCGCTCGCTCAGTACACTGACCGCGGCATCGCTGGTTGCATAACCCGGGTAGCAGAAGCTGACCGGTTTGGGGATGCCATATTTAACACATTGCTCCTCGATATGCGCCACGTCAGAGTCAACTTCAGCGGGTGTTTGGCGACTGACGGCCGTATGGCGTCGCGTGTGATTGCCGATTTCGAAACCGGCTTTGTGCAGATCCTTGATCTGCTCCCAGGTCATGTAATTTTTCTTGTTAGTCGTGAAATTGAATCCTTCGGTGATGAAGAAAGTTGCGCCGAACCCATATTTCTTCAGCAGCGGGCCGACGTGCGTGGCATGAGTAATGGCAGAATCATCAAACGTCAGCACGACAAGCCTGTCAGGAACCGGGACGGCTTCCACATCCTTCTCGGGCAGCAGTTGCAAAGCGTCGAGGATGACAAATCCGTTGGTGTCGGTATTCGTGACTGTCATCGTGGATTCCACGTTAGATTGCAGGTCAACGACTCCGACAGATCGGAAGTGCTGACCAGCGGGTAACGGTGTGGTTTGGTCCACGGTCAGCAGGTTCTTGTAAGCTCCCGATGCAACCGTCACGGGAACATTCGTCGCTCGCGTTGCGTGGGCGGAATAGGCCATCAGGACCGCATAGCGGCCGGACTTCGGTACCTTAAAGTGGAAGACTGCCGTCGAACGTCCGTCGCCTTTGATATTGGCGTCTTTCCTGCCGCTGTAGACATAACCCTCTTCGATGTATGGTCTGAAGTTTGTCGAACGATCCCAGTCGCCTGTCAGTTTGGCCGTGGTATCGTCGAGCACGATACCAGGCAGCGACGTTGCAGCGATGGAACCCGAGGTTGATGGCAATGCAGAGACGTTGGGCAGTTCCAGAACCTGGCCTTGCGCCAACAGACGCTGGCGAAGTTGTGGGTACGGCAGGTCCTGCACGGCGACATTGTGATCGGCCACCAATGCCGCAGCGATGCCCGCGCTCTGGCCGATGATCATCCACGCCCCTTCGATGCGCAGAGACGAAATCCCCACGTGTGTGCATGACAGAGCGACCGGCACCAGCAGGTTGTCACACTGTTCGATTTTGGGCACGATTGAACGGTACGGCACATGATACGCGTAGCCCTGTTTGGGATTCTTTCTCCTCACGGGAAAGATTGTTCCCTCATTGATCACGCCTTTGCCTTTGATCGCGATGCGCTGGCAGTCGTGCGAATCGATCGGGAACGACGAGATCGCGATCGGGTCGTCCTTTTCCGGTTCTTCCAGAATATCTTTTTGACTGATGACATACATCCCTTTCATGCGCCGTGACTCGCGAACGTAGATCGCGGGCGAGAAGTGGTCGTAGCTGGCGAACTCATCCCTGCACAGGCCGAGCCTGGCGTAGGCGCTGCGAATTTTCGCGGGCACGGTCGGGTCGGTGGTCAGGAAGTGATACAGCTCCAGTGAATACTGTTTATGTGCTTCCCAGATGTTCTTTCGTTCTGCTTCGCCGGCCGAGTGCCAGTCGTTACCTCCGCCGACAAGACCCAGAGAGAACTGACCTCCGATGGAGTTGTTTCCGTCGAGCTTAGTGCCGGGTAACGGGTACAGGTCAAATCCCACTCGCACGCCGGCCTTTAGCGCACGGCGGACAATTTCGAATCTTGCCGCGTCGTAACTCGCGGGCTCGGGCATGGGTAGGCGATTGTCGGGGTCCGCAGTGAGACACAGCCGAAAGCTGTAGGTCATCACGTTCTTATCGCCAGCATCGTCAGGCCCGGCATCGTTCGTGGTGACCAGCGGCAGCAGGCGACCTTCGTCGTCAAAGCCATTGATGTTCATGTTTTGTTTGGGATATTGTTTGCCCGCCAGCGATTCGCCGTACTCCTGCCGTCCTTCGCGCCCAATCGTCCAGTCCACCGCCGCGGCAGCCATCAGATCGCCTTCGTATGTGCCGTCGACAAAGCTCCTGGCAGTGAATGTGTCATTCTTCGTGACCAGCGACGTAATCCGCGGACCGTCTTTTATGACCGACTGCAGATAGCGATCGGTCAGCACTGTGACGCCCGCCTCGTTCAGCATCTGCATTGTCACACGCATCGCAACGTGCGGCTCGAAGGTCCAGCGAGACTGGTCCTTCACGGTGGGACTATAGGGAGCCGTGAGCCCGCGATCGGTGTAATCGGCGACTACTCGCATGTGCCACTCGTGGAACAGCCCCATCACTGTGCTGCGGACCATCTGATTGGAATCGCAGTGACTCAACCCACCTGTGTTCATGCCACCGACGTGATCGGTCGGTTCCAGCAGCACGACGGATGCGCCTTCCCGGGCCGCCGCGATGGCGGCACAGAACCCGCCAGGAGTCGAACCGTACACGGCGACATCAAAGTTAGATTCGTCGGCAGCGACGGGAACCAGTTGAACCGCCGAAATAAGCAGCGCCACGACCGTACAGGTGTTATTCATGATGTTCATCAGTGTTTGAGTTGGTTTCGATGCAGCAGTTCAGGCAGTAATCGTCTGAGTTCATTGCCAACGTTGATGAGCGTCTCGGCGGTGTGGTTGTCGTGATAGCCCGCACCACGTGAAGAGACGGACTTGTCTCGCCAGGATGGACGCGCATCAATCGTCTTCACCTTGTTTTTGAATTCCGAACACGCGCCGCGCTCACCACCCATTCCAGTATAGCAGCAACCTGACAGGGAACTGCCGTGCGTCCAGGGTTGCGGACAACAATACTGATTCAGACAATTCGCATGAACGAAATGCATTTACCGATCGGTATGTGAACTCTCAGTCGAATCTTCAGCGACCGACGCCAGATCACGAAACCATTGCCGAAGTTCCTTCGTGGACGGGCGATCGTCCAGAAACATCGCCGTCGCGTGATAGCCCAGTCCGGATCTGGTCCATGTCCACTTCACTGACGCGTCGGTCGCATCAACCACCGGCTGGTACTTTTCCTGACTGTTGTCGACCTGAAAGATCGCCTTTCCGCTGAAACGTGGCGCACGTTCCACGGCTGCAGCCATTTTTGACTGACGCCAATTCGATCCATCGTAGTGCTGACAGGCGACGAATCCTTTCCACAGACCGGCGATCCGGTTATTCCTCAGCCCGATGTAGCCACAGGCAATCGCACCGCGAGAAAATCCGCACAGGAAAATTTCATCTCGATCACCGCCCCAGTTGTTACAAATATCATCGATCACAGCGACCGTGTGATCAGCGGTGTCTTCGCCGGTGTTTGAGCCAAAACCGGCTTCAGCAATCTCACCGCCGGAGCGATCAACGAACGGCAGGCTGACCCAGATTGCACGGGTCCCCGAACTGACACCGTAGCCGATGGCGCACTGCTCGGGGCGCCCCGTTGACCAGCACGAGCTGGCACTGAAGAACACGTTGCCAGGGAATTCTGCGATGACCGGATAGCGTTTGCCAGGCTCCCAGTCTGATGGGAGATAAAGGGCACAGTAGATGCCGTTATCCACATCAACAGGAAGCTGGTAGCGGACACGGCGACCGGCAGCAGGCCTTCCATGTACCATGTCCGGAACGTTGATACGGCCCTGGGGACGCACCCATTCGTCTGTTGTTCCCGTCGCAATCAGCCGCGAAACTTCCACCGAGGCTGCATCGGTTCTCTGAATCATCAGGCGAATCTCGCTGACCCGGCGGGGGTTGATTCTGGGCGTGCCATCGGGATAGGTTTCCCGCAGATCGCACGTCAGCGTCTCCGTTTGTCCCGGCGGCAACGTGGTCGCGGCGCCAACCGCATCCCATCCGCCGGACGAGACAACCCACAATGTGGTTAATGCCGGAGTGGAGGCGGTGTTCGTGACACTGGCCTGGATGGTTCTGTTCGACGACACAT
>JAQWLN010000096.1 GCA_029247265.1 Fuerstiella sp. | reverse complement strand
GTATGGGCAGCCTCCACGACTCGAAATCACCCACTTGGGCTAAGCCAAAAGCCGATGCTCGGATAGAAGACTGGGATCCTCGCCGCATATTTCCAAATCGTTCATTGACAAGCAACTACTTTTCATAGAAGTGGTACACAGATCGTCTTTTGGTCACATCAAAGAGCTAATAAGCTACGCGCCGTACTTCTCCAGTCGCCCGGCATGTGCCAGCACCTGAAGCATCAGGTATTTCGCTTCAAAATGGCCCAGTTCACCAATGCGACACGCCGCTTCTCCGAACGTCGTGGACCCATCAAATCGACAGATATCTGACGCCAGCAACGTGGGCACGGCATGTCCGCTGTGAGCTTTCATCTTGGCCGGCGTGCTGTGGTCGCCGGTCACAACCAGAACGTCGGGCTTCAGCGCGGTCATCTTCGGAATGGCAGTATCAAGTTCTTCCGTACGCTGCACCTTGGCATCAAAGTTTCCGTCTTCGCCGGTGCTGTCTGTGTACTTGAAGTGCACGAAGAAGAAGTCGTAGTTGTTCCAGTTTTCTTCCAGACACTTCATTTGGTCATCCAGCGTCTGACCGGCGTCCAGAGTATCCATCCCCACCAGACGAGCGAGCCCGCGGTACATGGGATAAACCGCAATCGCGGCAGCTCTGGTGCCGTACACTTCTTCAAAGGTTGGAATCGGCGGCATCATTGCAATACCACGCATCGTCAGCAGATTGGCCGGCGCATCGTCTTTCAGCACTTCGGCGGCCTGTCGCAGGAACTCGGCACAGATTTCGGCGGTCTTCTGTGACGGGGCGTCGCTGCCCTTTGGTGCGAGCGGAGGAACCCCCGTTCTTTGCGGGTCAGTGTCGTTGACATCGCCACCGAGGCCTTCGCCGCGGAAGACGATAACCAGGCGGTATTCCTTCACGTGATGGACAAAGACTTCAACGCCGGGGATCTCGATCGTGTCCAGCTTCTCGCAAAGCTTCTCTCCGATGTCGCTGGCAATGCGACCGGCCCTTCGGTCGATAATGTTGCCGTCGCCATCAACCGTGCAGTAGTTACCACGAATCGCGACATCATTCGGACCCAGCTCAAAGTCGATGCCCAAAGCTTCCAGAACACCTCGACCGATGTCGTATTGCAGCGGGTCATAGCCGAACAGTCCCAGATGCCCAGGCCCACTGCCAGGAGCAATTCCCGGCAATACCGGAACACTCATGCCTAACGACGCTCGTTCGGCCAGAGCATCCAGATTCGGGGTGTTGGCGGTCTCCAGTTCCGTTTTGCCACCTGGTTCCAGCGGAAGTCCACCAAGGCCGTCACCCACGTACAGGATGATTTTCGAATCGTTTTTCCGCTGAAGTTTGCGAGTGAGTGTGTGAATATCAGTCATGATTTTATGGTCGGAAGCAGAAGGAAACGAACGAGACACATCAAGCGTCGTTAACAGGATATGTCCAGGCAAGGGAGTGATGCAAACAATCCCGGGACCTGACGCCGGGAGTCGCCGTTTTTCCCTGAGACCGGAAGCCTTCGCCCGGACTTGGGCAAGAATGTTGAGAGCGCGATTGCTGAGAAGGCAGCATCAGACTGCCCCATCGTCACACGAATCAAAATAGCGATGGGCGCATTGGACACCCTGCGGCTGCCACGACCTTCAGATCAGGGTAACCATGCAGATCATGGCGCGAACTGGCAGCCACAAAGATTTACATCAAATGCGTGAGCAAATATAGAATCCCGGCAGCGTAACACGCGGCAACGGTGTCATCGATCATGATGCCAAAACCACCGGTTAATCTGTCGCACTGTCGCACGGGAGGTGGTTTCCAGATATCAAAGATCCGGAACAGAATGAAGCCGGCAATCAGAACGCCCCACTGGCGAGACCCGTCCAGAGGCACAAATGCATAAACCAGTGGGAACGCAGCGATTTCGTCCCAGACCACGCTGCCTGGATCTTTCGTGTTTCGCAGTCCGGCAGCACGCTTGCACAGTGGAACACCGATCGCAAACATGACGGCTGCCACCACCAGCCGAACCCACCAGGTCGTGTTAAACCAGGATAGCGACCAACCCAGCGGAAGCCCCCACAGGCTGCCCCAGGTTCCCGGCGCGGACCGGATTCTTCCAAGGCCCAAGCCCTCAGCAATCAGCAGGATGACTTTGTCGCGGAAACTCACCGAATCTTCACTTCCTGGAATACGCAAACTGGGCAAAACGACTGTTCACAAATTTGCCATCGCCTTATACTCAAATACAGGCAGCAATTCTCCTGAAAATCGCTGTACTCATCGAAACTTGATGGCTCGGAAAAGGATCTCATGTCAACGGCAGAAGTCAAACTCAGCAAGCTGGAACATCTCAAAGAAGGCAGCCATCAGCTTCGTGGAACCATCCCCGAAGAGTTGCTGAATGGAAAACCGGAATTCAGCGGTGACGCCGGACAGCTGCTGAAGCATCACGGCAGCTACATGCAGGACGATCGAGACGTCCGCAAGGAAAAGAACGAAGACGGCACGAAGAAGGACAAAGCGTATTCGTGCATGGTGCGGACCCGGATTCCAGGCGGTCGAGTAACAGCGGCGCAATTCCTGGCGGAACTCGACCTGTGCGACAAACTCGGTAACGGCAGCGTGCGCATCACCACCCGGCAGGGCTTCCAGCTGCATGGTGTTCTGAAGAGCAACCTGAGAGAAACAATCCGGGCCATTAATGACTCAATGCTGACAACGTTTGCCGCGTGTGGCGACGTGAACCGCAATGTGATGTGTTGCCCGGCGCCGTACAAAGACAATCCTGTTCACGACGAAATGCAGGCACTGTCGCAGGAGCTGGCCGATCACTTCAAACCCAAAACGACTGGCTATTTTGATATCTGGCTGTCGGATGAAGACGGCGAAAAGACAAACGTGGCGGATTTCAAGCCCGTCGAGGAACCGATCTACGGCGAACGCTACCTGCCTCGCAAATTCAAAATGGCCATTGCCGAACCTGCCGATAACTGTGTCGACGTTTACACACAGGATCTCGGACTGCTGGCTGTTGTCGAGGATGGAAAGATCACGGGTTACAACCTGCTCGTCGGCGGCGGAATGGGCACCACGCCTTCGGCCGCAAAAACCTATCCTCGAATCGGCGACAAGCTGACATTCGTAACACCCGATCAGGTGGTTGCCGTCGCAGAAGCAATCGTCAAGGTCCAGCGAGATCACGGTAACCGAGAAGATCGCAAGACCGCTCGCCTGAAGTATCTGATCGAAGGCTGGGGCCTGCCGAAGTTCAAGCAGAAGGTCGAAGAATATTTCGGCCAGTCACTGCCCGAACCGCATGCCACCGACGTGACGGGTGTCGAAGATCACATCGGCTGGTATGAACAGGGCGATGGCAAACTGTTTTTGGGCATCAACATCGAAAGCGGCCGCATCAAAGACGAAGGTGACCTGCGAATTAAATCGGGGTTGCGGTCAATCCTGACGAAGTTCGGCATGGACACACGCCTGACGGCACTGCAGAGTGTCATCCTGTGTGACATCGATCCGGCGGACAAAGACGAAATCAACGGCTTGCTGGCTGAACACGGTATCAGGAACGCCGATGAACTGTCTTTGGCTCGACGATTCGCCATGGCATGTCCTGCCTTTCCAACGTGTGGTCTGTCCATCACGGAGTCGGAGCGGATTCTTCCGACCGTGATCGATCAGCTCGATGTGGAGATTGCCAAACACGGCCTGGAATCACAGAAAATCGCCGTCCACATCACCGGTTGCCCCAATGGCTGCGGTCGACCGTACACACCGGACATCGGTCTGGTTGGTAAGGCTGTCGGCAAGTACACGCTGTTTCTGGGCGGCAACCCGGAAGGCACTCGGCTGTGTTTCATCTACAAAGACATGGTACCGCTGGATGAAATTGTGCCCACGGTGTCGCCATTGCTGGGCGTCTACAAGGCCGAACGCAACGACGGAGAATCCTTCGGCGACTACTGCGCACGGACCGGGCAGGAAGGCCTGGAAGCGAAAGTCGGGTAACCGAACCTCGCCCGCGGCGAATCGTGACTGCAGGGGTCGCCGTGGAGTTTCCGTCTAACCCATTGGCAAGGCGAGATCTACGTGTGCGTCCGCTGTTGCGCAAACGAACCGCCTATTGGCCCACATGAAAATTCGTCCCGAACCACGCAATCATCCACACACCGCTGGTGATGTTGGCTGCCAGAAGTGACCAGACAATTTGCTTCATGTGACAGATCTGTGGCGGTTGAACGCGTAGATAGATCGCTGAAATGACGAGCGGAGTGATCAACAGGCATTCCGACATACCGGACAGGAAACCGGCGGCACAGAAGAGTACCGCGGCACTCAGGATCAAGTCGTTGATACGTGGTACGCGATGATGAGTCGACGTTTTGTTAAATTCCACGACACTTCGAACGGCGACAGTCGTGGCTATTCGTCCCATGATCCAGGCAGCGCTTAGACAGACGACTGAATCAGAGCCCACTCCGCCGGCCAGCAAAACCACAGCGCTGGGAAGCGTGGCCGCGGGCAATGTGCAGCAGTTGTCCGCGTGGTGGGCATATCGCATGCTGTCGACGCCTGCTCAGCTTCTGGAAAAACTGACCCTGCTGTGGCACGGGCATTTCGCCACCAGTGCGCAGAAGGTGGAAGATACGGAACTGATGTTCGACCAGAACAACCTGCTGCGAAAATACGCACTGGGAGATTTCGCTCAGCTGTTACAGGAAATCTCGCGCGATCCGGCCATGCTGATTTACCTGGATTCCGTTACGAATCGTAAGGCGCACCCCAACGAAAACTATGCTCGCGAGATCATGGAGCTGTTCTGTCTGGGTGAAGGCAATTATACGGAAAACGACATTCGTGAACTGGCGCGCTGTTTTACGGGATGGGAAGTCAAGAATAAGAAATTCCGATTTAACCGCTATCAGCACGACACAAAGTCAAAATCGTTGTTCGGTCACACCGGGAATTTCGGTGGTGAAGACGGCGTGCGGATTGTTGTCGAGCAGAATGCGGCACCACAGTTTATCGCCATGAAACTGGTGAAGTTTCTGGTGATGGATGAACCCGTGCCTTCGAAAGAGCTGTTGGCACCGCTGGCCCGCGAACTGCGAGAAAACAAGATGCAGATTGCACCCACCGTGCGGCGCATTCTGACCAGCAACGTATTTTATTCATCGCATTCCGTGGGACGCAAAGTCCGTTCGCCGGTCGAACTGGCAATCGGCTTTCTGCGTTCGCTGGATGGTTCCACGAACTCCTACGAACTTGCGCAGAAGCTGCAGACATTGGGTCAGGTATTGTTGTATCCGCCCAGCGTCAAAGGCTGGGACGGCGGACGCACCTGGGTCAATTCGTCCACACTGCTGGGGCGGTCCAATCTGATTCGCAGCCTGCTGGACAACGAAAAAACTCGATTTGGTAAAACGTCGTTAGCAGAACACCTTGCCGGCGAAGGCGCAGAATCTCCAGACGAGATCATCGAGTGGTTTCAGACTTCGTTGTTTGCCGTGGACATTCCCGCTGCGGCGCGAGAACGAGTTCGTGCGGTGTTCGACAACGGAACTGATCGCGGCGAGGGACTCAAAGATGGCGTGCATGCACTGTGCACGCTGCCGGAATTCCAGCTGTGCTGATTCCGGCGACTTCATTTTCCCGTGCGACGATGCTGAATTGAACCCGAACTTTCAACCTGTCATTCCAGGGTGTTCGGCAGGCTCGTCAACGCGGGATCAACGGCAACATCTTCACCCATTTCGCGATGGAACTCACCCTTTGCTCCGCGCACGATAACTCGGTTTTGCGTCCAGTTGTCGCGGTACCAGGTGCAGGGTTTGACATCGTCGCGAACGGCCAGCTGCTTCTCAATCAGTCGCTGCCGCAGACGCTGCAGTTCACCTGCAAAGTCGGCGTTGCCGACAAGATTCGTCGACTGTTCCGGATCATTTCTGTTGTCGAACAACAGCTCTTCGCCGTCCACAAGGTATTTGGCGTACGTAAATCGCTGATCCCGAATGGCGCGCCATTCGAAACCATCTTTCCATTGAAACGTGTGTCCCATGCCCTGCAGAAATGCAAAATCGGGTTCGCAGTTGCAGTCCACTCGAGTGGAATCCGATAAGTCGATGCCGTCTGCGGAATCCGGAAAGCCGACGCCCAGCATGCCGCAGATCGTGGGCATAATGTCGACGGAGGAAATGCATGCATTTGACCGTCGCTTTGCCGGGATTTTTCCTAGCCACCGAATCAGCAACGGAACTCGCGCCGATTTGTCAAAGAACGTCATCTTGAACACTCGAGCATTCGCACCGAACTGTTCACCGTGATCCGAAGTGAAGATGACGATGGTATCTCGTGCCAGCTTCTGATCATCAAGCGCCTTCAGCAACCGACCCACCTGTTCGTCTAGTGCGGCCGTCATGGCGTAGTAAACGCGCATGTATTCCGGCAGATTGGTTTTCCATCTGTTGAGCCACTGTTTTGGATTCGTGTTGCGATCCATGTGCCTGTCCGATGTATCGCTCCATGTTGAAGGCAGTTCAAACGGCACGTCCCTGAAACGGTCATACCACCACGGCGGAACGTTGTCCTTCGTCCAGGGATCGTGTGGCGGGCTGTAGGAAACAACCATGGCGAAGGGCTGCTTCGTTTTGGCATGATGCTCGACTCGATTGATCGCCAGATCAGTGAAATGCTCAGGTCCCCAGCCGTCGATTTCGACGCGCTCAGTTGTGTCACGAAAGTAGAAAGCTTTGTAGTTGCCATGATTGAAGTTGTAAGCGGCCCAGAATCCGTCAAAGCCAAGACGGTACGGTCCTGGCGGACAAAAGGCGTTTTCGATGAATTTGTGTCGCCCCGCCTGGTTTGCCCACAGATGCCACTTGCCTATGTAATCACAAGTGTATCCTTTGGCCGTCAGCAGATGGCCGAGCGTGTCGTGATTCGGGTTAAGGCGCAGTTCGTTGACCACCATCCCGTGACTGCTGGCGTACTTTCCGGTCCACAAAGTTGCTCGGGTTGCAGCGCACACCGGAGTGTTGACAACATAGTTATCGAAGCTGATTCCCGTGGCCGCAATTCGATCAATATTGGGAGTGAAAGCTTTTTCGTCACCCGCGTAACCACACGATTCATAGCGCAACTGATCGGCGACAATCATCACCACGTTGGGTCGCTGAATCTGAGCACACGTGAGTGCCGACGAACAGGTCAACGGCAGAAGAAGAAACACTAATCGAAAGGTCACTGTGGCACCTGGTCAGATTGAGGCTGGCGAACCGCTAAACGGTCACGCAATCTTCTTCGATGCTCCAGAGTTTCGCCAGTTGGTCAGCTGCAATTTTCACGGTGAAGTTTGCTTCAATGCGGTGCCGGGCCGACGCAGCGAGCTCGCGGCAGAGGGCGGGATTCAACAGTGCTCGATCGATGGCACTTTGAAGTACGCCAACGTCACCGGGCGAAACCAAAATGGCATCCGTGTCCGGACGCAGCATCTCCGCCGTTCCACCGACGTCTGTAGCGATTACGGGTAACCCACTGGAGGCTGCTTCCAGTAGAGTTCGTCCGAACGGTTCCTGGCGAGCGGCATGCACCAGAATGTCCGCCGCATTCATCAGATCCGGTATGTCGTCCCGGTAACCGAGCATGTGCAGGTGTGACCCACAGCCCACTCGAGTGAACTCTTCATGAATCGCGGCTTCGTAGTCAACGCTTTCCTGCTTTTTCGAATGCCTCTGACCGACGATCACCAAATGGACGTCGCCGCGATCCTGCACGATGCCAACAACAGCTTTTGCCAGATCCAGCTGCCCCTTGCGCAGGCAGATCTGTCCGACGTTCAGTAGAAGACGGTGTCCTGTCGGAACTGATGGAAACAGTTTTGAGCGAAGTGTCCTGTTGTCACGGGGCTGAAAACGTTCCGTATCAACACCGTTGTAAACGGCGAGACAGCGCAACGGGTCAAGCCCCTGTTCGACATGAAAGTCCCGTGTGGCCTTTGAAACAGCAATCAGTCTGTCATTTCGACTCAGATCCGACACAACTTTCTTCTTCAAACGCATGATGTCGCGAAGGTGGCCGGTTCGTTTCAGGCGTGGCAGGCCAGCCATCGCAATCTGTCCGGTAAGCCGGGACATGGACAGGCTGTTGGCATGCAGAATGTCCGGCTGCAATTCCGCCAACACGTCTGATAGCCGTTGTTCGATCATACCGAAGTCCAGCTTTTCGCCGGCTTCATTTTGGACAGAGAAATCCCGCACAGGAATCTGTCGACGAATCAGTTGATCGGCCAGCAGTCCGGTGCCGGGTGCCAGCGCGGTAAACTGAAACGCACCGTCCGCCCGCAGCATGTCCAGTACGGACAACATCGAATGTTCTCCCCCGTTTAGCGTGGGGAATTCGAACAGCACGGCGACGTGCTGCAAGCTGGTCGGTTTTGACATCTTAATCGGAGCCGGAAACGTTGCGATCGCGCCGGCCCAAAGCTGCTCGACGCCCGGTTGCCCACCCTACGGCAGCGTGAGTCCGAAATCAACGGCGGCAACAATCTACTTCAGCAGCCAGTCGACAACTCGCCAGTCCATCCAGCGCTGATCCGTATCGACACCCTTTCGCCCCATGAACCCCAGATGTCCGCCGTGCTGTGTCAGACACAGCTCCACACTTGAGGGGAGCTGCAGTTGCTTCAGCGGTTCGGAACAGACCATAGGATCGTCTCCGGCAGCGAGGATTGCCGTAGAGAGGGATATGTTACGAATGAAAGGTTTGGCAGACGCATAAGCGTAATAATGTTCGGCTGATTTGAAGCCGGAGGCAGGTGCGGTGTACAGCTCATCAAATTCGATAATTCTGCGCGGCGGACGTTTGGCGTGTGCCAGCGGCACATCATCGCGCCATTGTGGTTTGTCCGCCAGTTGATTCACCAGCTGACGGGCAAAGTACCAATCGTAGCGCTGCCCCATCCGTGTCGTTCCAAGGTGTTCGACGCAGTGCTTCAGATCGATTGGCGGGCAGACAGCGACTGCGCGATACAAACTCGGCGGCAGCGCAGCCGGATCGTCGCCCAGGTACCTGAGCAGCAGGTTGCCACTCAGTGAGAAGCCGGCAACGGAAACCGGGGAACTGGGACACAAACGCTCCAGCATCCGGATCGCCGCTTCCAGATCTCGAATGCGACCGGCATGGTAGGGGTTCTCTGCCAGGTATTCGCCAGCACCACAGCCTCGATGATCCATTCGAAATACACGCACGTTGCGATGCAGAAGTTTAGACGCGGTTCTGCCCATGTAGCCACTTTGATGGCAACCGGCCATACCGTGCATCAACAGGACCACATGATCTCCGCGAGACCATTCTTCCGGTCGGTCATCATGCAGAACGGAAAAATCTCCGTCAGGAAAACAGAGTTTTCTCTGCACGGTGCCGGTGATCACTGGTCGCGCCGGGCGAAAGACTCCGAACAATGTCTGCACGTGTCCGTTGCTGAGTCCGGCAGCGGGTTCAAACGGTCCGATCGCCGAAGGCGACTCGGCGGGCACGAGGTCCGGTGCGGAAGCCGGCGTTGACTTCATCGGGAAGTCGCTGGCACCGTCGCCGGTGAGTTTTGTTTTGCCTCGCTGTTCAGGCATTCATTGCCACTCGTGTGTCATTCAAAGTACTGCAGGCAAAAAACAGATGGAAGTATTGTCGGACTCAACACCGATCTGTCCAGCCGGATGCCATCAATGACTTCTCGAAATTTAAATACACTCCAAACGTCATACGATCGTTTACCGGTCATCGTCTGCCCAATCGAAATCACGCGATCACATCGGATGTCGGCGATTTCGGCATGCCGGGATGAATGGGATAGATTCCCGGCCGGTCGCTGGCGTACCAGTCCTTAATTACACTGCTCCATGTGCGGGCATCTCCCACCCGTATGAATGCCGCTCGCACCTCATCGGCATCCGGATGCCAATCCGCATATCGCATGCCGAACTTGCGCATCTGCCTGACAGCCCGTTTTGACGAGTATGCGATTTCTGCAAGGCGGAAGTGTTCCAGTATCGCTTCTTTCTGTTCAGTCACCGACGGAGGCGGCGGCAATGGTTTTCCAGCCAGCAGCGCTCGGGCCTGAGCAAAGATCCAGGGGTTACCGATGGACCCTCGCGCGGCAGTGACGCCCTTCACGCCCGTTTCGCGAATCATTCGCACACAGTCTTCGGCACAAAAAAGATCGCCGCTGCCGAGAATCGTCTTGTCCGGAAACGCAGCACACAGGTCGGCCAGAAAACTCCAGTTGCTCGGCCCGTTGTATCGCTGCTGCACTGTTCGGCCATGAACGGTGATGGCGGCCACACCTTCCTCAAACGCGCCGCTGAAGATCTGCTGAAACTGATCACGACTTTGCTGAGTGTCGTCCACGCCACGGCGCATCTTGACAGTGACCGGCACTCGATCCGGAACGGCATCTCTGACTCTGCGGATGATCTCCAGTGCGATGTCCGGCTGTCCCAGATGAAACCCTCCGCGACAGCGGCCGAGCGCCTTCTTGACCGGACATCCGAAGTTTATGTCGATCACATCGAAGCCGGCTTCGACCAGGCGTACAGCTGCGGAGGGAAACTCCTGGGGATCAGCTCCCATCAGCTGAGCACCGGCCGGATGATCGTCCTCAGTCACCATCAGAAACCGTTTTGTCTTCGCGCGGTCCTTCAGCGAGTTAACAAAGGTATCAATCATGACTTCACAGATGGTGTAGGGAGCCCCCATGCGGCGCGCGATCGCGCGCATCGGCCAGTCGCTGTAGCCGCTTAAGGCTGCCTGAATTACAGGAAGGTCAAGTTCGATGTGGCCGATGTGAAGCACGTGATGATAATGCAAGATGGAAACAGACAACGGACGGTTGTTCATCCTATCACGACGCGGACAGAATACACCGTGAATCATGTTGAGCCATGCTCAAGATGCCCTGGGGCGGCGAAGGGATAGGATGAAATACGCCGTTCCTGGTCGAACCGCAGGAATAACAGACGTGTCCTGCTTTTATCGTTACGTGGATGTCGCCAGAATCAGGCGTATCCTCGGACATGCCGCTTCACGATTACCAAGTATGAGAGATGCGAAATGGACCAACTTGTTTCTGCGGTCAACGATCTGATCACTGATCACTGGGTCAAATTCGCGACAGCAGCCGGCTTCACCGCCATTGGCTGGATGATCGCCCGCTGGCGAAATGCCGCCGAATGGAAGCAGCGTGAATTCTTTCACCGCATTAATTTTTCACTCAATTCCATTCACGAGCAGACGTTGCGAATCCGTACGTTGTGCGAAAAATCCTGTGCCGACGTATTTCTTAACGAAACGGCCGTGAGACAACTGACAGCGGTTGCCCAGCAAACGACACCAGGCAAACCGCTGATTCCGCTTCCCAAAGATGATTATTGGTATTTCCTGAATGCGGTCCTGAATGAATTGTCTGAACAGTTCGCGGACGGATTGCTGGCACGGGAAGCCGGAAAGTCGGTAACGTCCGTGCAATACGTCATTTGCCTGACGAATGAATGTGACGGCGACACCCGAACTCGCAAGATTCGCACGCTCGTCACACGCCGGGATCTGTTGACGAAACTGCCTGATGAGAAGCCGAAGTTTGAGAGCCCGCACCACCATATTCGCTGGGAAACGATGCTGCATCTGGCCGAAATGTACAAAAAGGAGCCATGGCAGTTTCTGGATGTGGAGCTGGTCACTTGAAGCTGCAGATGTGGTTGAAGGAAGCATTTGCCCTCAACCCTGCAAAACATTGGAGATGCTGGGTTGATTCCGGGGCAAAAAGTCGTCATTCTTCCCCGCTTCGCTTCGCAATGGGTTGTGGCGTTTCCCTTCCCGAATCGGTCGAAACGCTGAATTGAGTCCCCATATTCGGTCGATGATGTTTCGACCGAGCTGCAGCTCAGCCCGTCAGAACACTTATTGACGGTCCTAAACTTCGTTGGTGAAAAAGGTTACGGCAATGAAAATCCGCAAAGGTGATACAGTTGAAGTGATCACTGGAGATGACAAGGGCACCCGCGGAACCGTCCTGTCCGTTGATGTCAAGAGCGGCAAGGTTGTCGTTGAAGGCGTCCATAAGGTGTACAAGCACGTTCGTCGCGGCCATCCCAAAAGCCCGCAGGGTGGGCGATTGCATATGGAACTGGCCATCGACGCGACAAATTGCCAGTTGATCTGCCCGGAAACCAACAAGCCAACTCGCGTGGGCGTCAGGGTCGCGGCAGATGGCAGCAAAGAACTGTTTGCCAAACGCAGTGGTGCTCGATTGCGACAGCTGGCACCCGCCAAAAAATAGGCATGGCAACCGGCTGACGCTGGGATCGAAATAACAAAAGACGCTCGGTGATCGAATCACCGGGCGTCTTTTTTGTTGGTCGCGTTCCGGTTATCATTGAGGTGGCGGTACCCACCGCCGGCGGATTCGAGCTGCCGCTCGGACTGATGATACACCGGGAAAGATTCCTCGATCGATCAGTAGCGAACAGCGTTGGATCTTCCCCCCCGCCTCTTATCGCCGCGAAACATCGAGGCCCACACCATGCTTCGGACGTTCTGTCTTATTCTGCTGACAATCCTGTCCATTGAAGCCCCGGCCGCAGATTCGTTCCGTCTGCTGCCTGCGGAATTGAAACTGGACGGTCGTGAAGCCACACATCGAATTCTGGTCGAGAGATTCGACGGCGATAGAGCGATCGGCGTTGCCGATGCTTCTATCAAACTGAAGAGCGATAACACCAGGGTCGCCATCGTGGCAGACGGCACGGTCAATCCTGTTGCCGACGGGACAACCACAATCCGGGCGTTTCATGAACAGAAGGAGATTGCGAACGCCCGAGTCACGGTGTCGAATACGGGCGACCGCTTTCGCTGGACGTTTCGCAATCACGTGCAATCCGTACTGGCCAAACAGGGATGTAACAGTGGAGCCTGTCACGGCGCGCTGGCCGGCAAAGGTGGGTTCCGCCTTTCACTTCGTGGTTATGACACAGACAGAGACCACTTCAACGCTACGACGCAGCAACTGGGCCGCCGGATTGATCTGTCCGAACCTGGTTTGAGCCTGTTGCTGACGAAACCAACGACTGCTGTGCCTCATCGAGGCGGGCAGCGACTGCAACCAGAGACGCTGAGCTACCGCGTGATTGCCGAATGGATTGCCGACGGCGCGCCAAAACCTGCAGATGAAGACGCCAGGCTGGATCGACTGAAAATACTGCCCGAAGCCGCCACATTAAAGAAAGGCCAGCAACAGCCGTTCATCATTCAGGCACATTATTCCGACGGACGAGTGGAAGACGTGACTCAATGGGCAAAGTTCACGTCTGCCAACGAAGCCGTCGCAACTGTGGACGAGGACGGAACTGCCACCGTCATCGGGCCCGGCGAAGGAGCTGTCAGCATATGGTTTGGCAGCCAGATCGTGATTGCGCGGCTGACTTCACCGTTCGAACAGACCGTGACGCCCGATGCGTACCTGCTCGCCGGACGCCGCAACTTCATCGACGACCTTGGCCTGAAGCAACTGCGCCGGCTGAATCTGAAGCCTTCGCCAGGATGTTCTGACGAGGTGTTTGTTCGGCGAGCCTATGTCGACACCATCGGAACGTTACCCACCGCTCTGGAAGTCCGGGAATTCCTGGCAGATGGTGCTCCCGGAAAACGCGACACACTGATTGAGACGCTGCTGGCGCGTCCGGAGTTCGTCGATTTCTGGTCCTACCACTGGTCAGACCTGTTGATGATCAACGGCAATCTGCTGCGTCCCGATGCCGTGAAGGCGTACTACGCGTGGATCCACGATCACGTTGAAGCCAACACCCCGTGGGACGATTTTGTTCGTGAGGTCATAACAGCAAAGGGGTCCAGCATCGAAAACGGTGCGACCAATTTCTATGCACTGCATCAGGCTCTGAGGACATGGCAGAGAACGCAAGCCAGGCATTTCTCGGGCTGTCGATTGGCTGCGCGAAGTGCCACAATCATCCGCTGGAAAAATGGACAAACGACCAGTACTACAGTTTCGCAAATCTATTTTCCCGAGTGCGAGCCAAAGGCTGGGGCGGCGATCCGCGCAGCGGCGACGGAAAGCGCACCCTGGTCACCGTTGCTTCCGGAGAGTTGATTCAGCCCCGAACCGGTAAACCTCAACCACCCACTCCGCTGGATGCAAAACCGCTACCCTTTGATGCTCCGGCCGATCGTCGCGAGTATCTGGCGGACTGGCTGGTCTCGCGCGACAACCCTCTGTTTGCCCGATCCATCACCAACAGGGTGTGGCGGAATTTTATGGGAGTCGGGCTGGTTGAGCAGGTCGACGATATGCGGAGGTCCAATCCTGCCAGTAACGAGGAATTGCTTCAGGCTTCCGCGGACTACCTTGTCGACAGCGACTTTAATCTGAAGGCGCTGATGCGACAGATCCTGCAGTCAGAAACTTATCAGCGCAGCAGCAGGCCACTGGACAAGAACGATGGCGATACTGGGAATTATTCACGGTACTACCCCAAACGACTGATGGCCGAGGTGCTGCTGGACGCGGTGTCTCAGGTGACGGCAGTCCCCAGCGAATTCAACAAGATCGTGTTTTCCGGTGCTGACGTCCGTGACACAGATTTCTACCCCGCAGGGACGCGGGCCATTGAGCTGTACGATGCCGCCGTGCAGTCCTACTTTCTGCAGACATTCGGCAGGCATCAAAGACGGATCACATGCGAGTGTGAACGCAGCGACGAACCGAGCATGGTGCAGGTGCTGCACATTTCCAACGGAACGACGATTAATGGAAAACTGCAGACGAAAGACAATCAACTTGACCGTTGGTTGAACGATTTCAAGGACGACCGGTCTGCTCTTCTGGATGAACTGTTTCTGTCTTCGTTATCCCGCTATCCGGCCGAACACGAACGCTCAGCGATGCTGCAGTTGTTTGGCGAAACCAAACCGGAAGAACACCGTGAGTTGCTGGAAGACATGGCATGGGGCATCTTCAGCAGCCGCGAGTTTCTGTTCAATCACTGAGTCCATTCACAAGCTGGTTCGGTTTTTCCCACTTGATCTTTGCGACCCAGATGGTGTTGTCGCTGCCGTGTTTTTCGACACCCACCGGTTGCATCCATTCGGTTACGGTCACCCAGGTTTCATTGGCTGACGCATCCGTGACACCGAAATTGCCCAGCCGGGCACCGCGTTCAGCGACAAGAATGCGTTCTGTGCTGCGGATCACGTGCAACCTGTCCGGATCCACCTGATCGATAAACAGCGGAGCCCGGTGGCGGAAAACGTGGTCGTTGTCTGCTCTTTTGCGTGTGTAGACAAGAAACAGCCCATCGCTGTGAGTCACCCAGTGCTGTTGAGTGTTATAATTGCCCAGGTCTGTTCCGTCGTCGAACGTCCAGCGTTTCGGCTTCGAATACTGCAGGCCGTCCTCGCTGACGGCGACATACCCGTCGTCATCGTTGCGTAATGTCAGATAGAATCGACTACCGAACATTGTGACAGATGGTTCGTACAAACCTCGCTTAACCGGGATGGACAACTCACTGCCGTGTTCAATGTAAGTCAAATTCGTGCCGTCGAACCGGCAGCGGCAGACGGTACTGGCGTACTGTTTAGCCAGCGGCTCCTTATGATAGACCGGAACCAGGACGTCTCCGTTCGGCAGGTCGACTCGCTGCTGACTGCCCGAACCTGCACATTGAAATCTCAGTTCCTCAGGCAGGTTCACACACTTCCACTGTGCCCAGCGTTTTGATTCGGAATCGAAGACGGCATATGCGATACCCCGGGGGCGAACATGCATCACTTTATTGTTGCGGTACCAGACAGTGTGCCCGATCCCGAGCAATTTTCCGGATTGAGCGTGCCATTTCGGAACGAAATCACAGACCGTGGTCTGGTCGCCCGACTGCAGCAGGTGCGGAGCAATGTCTGCCCCCGTGGGCAGCGAATTGTCCGGCCCGGTAAATGTCTGTCGCGCAAAGGATTCAATACGTTTCGGAGCGGTCCATGTTGCACCGCCGTCGGTGGAGCGGAGCTCATTCAGAGCATAGAAGATGTCCGAACCGCTTAGCAGCAGTTTCTGCGTCGTCATGATGGCCGTGGCGTAACCGCCACCTGTTTCGGATAAATCTCGCAGCATGCCGGCTCGTGCGTGAACCCAGCAGGAACTGCCATCGAAGCCGGAAGAAGCCTTCGACAATTTGATGCTGTAGCTAACAGGGTCCGCGGCCAGCGACGTTGTGGCTGACAGGATCAACATTGCGGCGACGCGAATGGACATGGCTGTCTCTTCCCCAAATGTGAATTACTTCGAACGACTTACGTAAATCAACGTTCTTCCGTCTCTGCTGACGGCCGGGCTTCCGTTTGCGTGGTTCTGCAGTTGTCCGGCCAGTGGCCGCGGAGCGTTTTCGCCCGCTGGCTGTTGCACGTTTGTGCGGACTGTCATCAGCTGATTCCGTTTGTCGTCGGCCGAACTTTGGGTAAACGCCACAACGTTGTTATCAATCCAGGCAAGGTCTGCCCGAACGCTGTCATCTGTGCGATAATGTACCTTCACGTCACTTCCACCGTGGACGGAAATTGACGCCACGTGGATTTCGTTGTCAGGCCCATTGCCTTTAAAGCAGAGGCGTTTGCTGTCGGGTGACCATGCGAAGTTCCAGTTAAATGAGCTGTAACCGCTGCGGCCATCGCCAAACACGGGGAAGAATTCATCTTCCACGAGATTGAAGATCACAAAATCAGCAGCCTCGTTAACTCGACGGGTATACGCAATCATGTTGCCGTTGGGCGACCATTGAGCACACCAGCCGGCTTCGTCGATCAGCTGCTGGTGTCCGCCATCGACCTGCATCACCCAGACTCCGTGTTCCGGCGAGCGTTTACAGAAAGCGATCCTTTTTCCTCGCGGCGACCAGGTGGGCATCGCACCGGGACCGAGATCCCTCAAGCCTGATCCGTCGGTGTTGCACACCCAGACGTGCGAATCAGACGCTGATTGAGTTCCGTGCGAGTTGCCTTCAAACGCGATTCGTTTGCCATCGCCCGACAGGCTGGGAGAGCCGACCGACGTAAGCTGCGGGAGTTCGAACAGCTTGGTCGTCACACCGGTCTGCAGGTCCAGTCTGCATATCCAAATCTGTGGAAGTGGCGACTGAGGTGTTTTCTCTGCGTAGACGGGGCCTGACAAAAACAGCGTTGAAAGCATGCCCAGCCACAGGTCACGGCGGGTGCAGTGACGTACAAATATCCGGGTGCCCATCATACTGTGCCCATTGTTCATTTCTTCACCGGTCGGCTCATGTACACCAGCGTCTTACCGTCCGGCAACCACGACGCGCCGGTATTACGGCGATCCGTTTCCTGGCCTTGAACGTATATAGGGTCGGCAAGGCGATCCGTTTCCAGAAAATGCAGTCGTTCGGTTCCATGCGATGGCAGGCTCGGTGAACACATTATTCTTCGACCGGACAGCGTCCACTCAACTGCGGCGGTAAAGTAACCCTGCTGCTGATACGCGACAAACGGTCGTGCCGCTCCGAACACATGTACCGTGGCGATCTGAAATTCGGCGTTGTTCGTTCCGGCTGGTGCCATTGTCGCCTTGAAGGCGACCTGAGTGCTGTCCGGAGACCAGCTGAAATTTCCGAAAATCTGCTGAAACGGATTTCTTTCAGGATCAAAGACGTTAAAGAATTCGTCTTCCACGATGTCGTAGACGACCAGATCTGATCGCCCCTCTTTAAGCCTCGTATACGCAATCATACAGCCATCAGGTGACCATTGTGCGGACCAGCCTGATTCATCCAGTAACTGCGCATCTCCGCCTTCGGCTCGTGCGATCCAGACGCCTTTGGACGGTGAATACCGACTGCAGACGAGACGTTTCCCCTGGGGAGACCACGAAGGCATAGTTCCTCGCCCCATGCTGCGGATCGTTGTGCCGTCCAGTGACGCGATAAAGATCTGCGAGTCAGAGGTCATCGCTTCACCGGGGAACGTCGCATCAAAGGCGATTTGGGAACCATCCGGAGACACGGCCAGCGAAGCGGCATTCTGAAAGTCCGGCAGCGTGAACAGCAGCTTTGATTCGTGCGTTTCAGTATCCAGAGAGCAGAACCAGATTTCACTGGCGACGGACTGTCGGCTGACGACATCCTCGACCGGGCGAAGCGTTGCAGGCATCGTCGCTGGGGGGTTAACGGTCCGGGGTGTTGCCGAGCTGGTTCCCTGACCGATCAGCCCCTGAGCACGATAGCGACGTTCAAAGGCGTCCGCATTGACTTGACCGAGTACTTCTCTGGCTTCAGACACCATGCCTCGACGATACAGCTCACGGCCAACCGCTTCCAGCTTCTGACTGTCCAGGCCAGGTGACGAAGTTGAGTATTTCCCCTCAACTTTTACGGTGAGGTACTGTTTCAGCAGTTCAACGGCCTCCGATCTTTGGCCGAGCGCAAATCGGCTGCGGGCAGCGGCCAGTAAGACGGCTCGGGCAGGAGAGTCTTCTTCCGGTTCCAGCAGATCCAGCCCCGCAATTGTCAGCCCCGCCTGATGAAGCAGCTCGGCAGCAACCTTCGGGAAATGGCCTTCCCTCTGAAAGTTCATGCCCACAAACGCCACCATTTCGGCGGTCCGTCGGTTCGTCCCCCCTTTCAGCAGCTGCAGCAGGTGAGCACTGTGTTCGTCGATGGCTGCTCGATCTCGAACTTCCAGCGCAATCAGCAGCACCAGCAGGATGCCTTCCGGTGAATTCTTAAGATTTCGCTCCTCCAGATGCTGGTGCAGATCGTTGACCAAATCAGCCTGCTGAGCCCAAAAAACCAGAGTCTGAGCCACGCTTTCAGTGGGAGGCATTCGGTTAGGCTGCAATCGACTGACCTTCATCGGCAGACTGTACAGGAACGCTTCCGTACGACGGCCTGGTGGTAGGACAACGTCGCGTAGTGCGAGGTATACGTCTTCTGCCTCAGCCGATTGCTTCCAGAACGCTGACAGCCCAAAAACCGTGTCCGGAATGCGGTCACGAATCGCTTCGAGTGGCAGTTTGGGCACAGGAATAGAAGTATTTACCCGTGCGCCCTGGTAGACAATCTTTGTGTCCGGCGGAATGGTGGAAACAGTAGGCGGCCCCTTGCCCAGCGATTTCTGGAGGGCCTCCAGGGAAAGGCGAGGCAATCCGTTTTTTGCCGCCATCACGGCCACGTCCAGCGCAGAGCTGACCTGTTCAACGGTAGGCGGTGCCGCACTGGACTGCTCAGAAAGACAGAGACACAGGCTGGTCAGGATCAGGAGGAGCAAGCACATATCTCGAAATGTATCGAGCGAACGACGTTGTTTGAAGTAAGTATTGTCGACGTCAGTGCACCTGTTGCATGGGGAACCGCACGTCGACCAGACTGAGAGCTCCTGCAGAAACGGCAACTACGGATACCCTTCGGCGGACCGCAAAATGCCGCTCGGCCACTTTTTGCCGACATCATGACACCGGAACGGTTGAAACTGCCGAACTCATAACATTCTTAAAGAAAGCGCGATTTTGTAGCTTCCATCCCTCTTGCTCGCTGTTTTTTCCTGGGCTATCACCCACCCCGCACGAGGCCAAATACGGTCGCAACGACAATCTTTGCAGAGCGTCGACAGCAACAAGTTTGGCCGAATGTGCTTTGAACCCGGCAATCAGCGTGGTTGTCAAAAAAAGGTTTTGAAGCAGTCCGCCGAAGGCAAGGATGCTTTCAGTTTCGCGTGGTGAACAACGGTTGCGGGAATTACCAGACCGATTCGGTCCTTGTGATTCCAGTTGTTCGTCGCGACTTAAGAAAACATGACCGTTGAGCGAGCATTCGAGCAGTCAATCTGTGGGATCCGGGTCAAACAGCCCATCGAGATTCTGAATTCAGTCTTCTTTGCGGGAAGAAGACCCTGTCGGAATTTCGTGTGTATTGGGGTGTTTGCGATGATTTTTCTGGATCCGATGGCGTCCTGAAACCGATGGCATGCGATACAGCATGCCGCCGGAAGCAGGCAGACGCTGCTCGTCATGGAGGAATAAATGGTTACCAAGATCAGCGAAGATATCCTGGGAGTTTGGATTGAGTTCAAACAGGACCAGTCCAACCAAACGCTTCGAAATCGCCTGATGGAACGATATCTGCCGTTGGTAAGATACAACGCGGAACGCGTCTGGGCCAAACTGCCCGAGGGCGTGGACCTGAACGATTTGATGTCCGCCGGCGTGTTTGGGCTGATGGATGCCATTGAGGCGTTTGATCTGGAACGCGGCGTGAAGTTCGAAACGTACTGCGTGCCGCGAATCCGCGGTGCCATGCTGGACGAACTGCGAACAATGGACTGGGTGCCTCGTCTTGTTCGCAGCAAGGCCAGCAAGCTGGAAGCCGCTCGAAAAGCCGTCGTGGCGAAGACCGGCCAAACGCCGAAAGACAACGAACTGGCCAGCGAAATGGGTCTGTCAGTGCCCGAATTCGAGAAACACAAGTCCGAAGCATCTGCCATCGGACTGGTCAGCCTGAATAAGAAGTGGTACGAAACGGACAGTTACAAAGACGTTCGCGAAGTCGACGTGTTGCAGGATGCCAAGGGGGAAGATCCAACCGGCGGCATTCAGAAGCTCGATCTGATGAAGATCGTCACGAAGGGGCTGAATCGCAACGAACGCCTGATCATCATTCTGTACTACTACGAAGAACTGACAATGAAGGAAATCGGCACGACGCTGGGTCTGTCCGAATCCCGAGTCAGCCAGATGCATTCCAGCATCGTGGGTCGGCTGAAAGAACAGCTGAATGGACGTCGTCCGGAATTCAGCGAATAAGCGAATATCAGAAATGACGTTCACAGGACGCAGTGCATGAATTGCACTGCGTTTTTTCGTTGACCGCTGAAATATCCAGATACCAGAGACTTCTTCCGGGCGCAAAGATGTGGATTGGCAGACAGGCTGCCTGCACAACCAACAATGCGTTCCAAACGCGAGACCCCGTCGTAAAGCGTTTTCCCGGGCAAACGCGTGCTTTTTCGCGGACGCCGCGATACTATTTCCCACCGCTCGGTGTTGTTCTCACAAGAGTCGAAATCAACACACAACGTTCCCCACCATCACCACGTTAGAAGATCCTCGACATGACAACGCACGCCAGCTCAAACGGAACATTCAGTCGCCGCGCCTTTGTTCAGGCAGTTGGCGGAACAGCCGCACTTACCTCTCTGGGAGGCAGCCTGAACGCCGCCCTGTTTGCCGGGCCATCGCCGTCCAGCGCTGCTGAAACAGCCGTCACAGAGTTCTACAAAACGTTATCCGGTAAACAGCGTGGGCAGATTGTGTTCCCGTTTAATCACGAACTGCGACGTCGTATTAACGCAAACTGGAACATCACGAAGCCGGAAATCGGTCAGGATTTTTACACCGACAAACAGCGAACGCTGATTGATCAGGTTGTGCGCGGCATGACAAGCGAAGATGGATACGAACGAATCATTCATCAGATGAACGACGACGCGGGTGGAATCGAGCAATTCAGCGTTGCCGTCTTCGGCACACCGGGTGACGGAGATTTTGAATTTGAACTCACCGGTCGACACCTCACGCTGCGAGCTGACGGTAACAGCGTCGACAAAGCCGCCTTCGGCGGGCCGATCATCTACGGCCACGGTGTCGACGAGGCTGCCGAAAACATGTATTACAGTCAGACAAAGCAGGCCAATGAGGTGTTCAAATCTCTGGATGCTGATCAGGCCGGAAAAGCTCTGGTGACAAAAGCACCACCGAAAGAAAACGCCGTTCAGGTCCAGGGCGACAAAGGCAGGTTTGCCGGGATCGGTGTCGGCGAATTAAAAGACGACCAGAAACAGTTGGTGGAACAGACGCTCAGCGTCCTGCTGGCTCCTTACCGTCAGGAAGACCGCGACGAAGTCATGGAAATCGTCAAAGAAAGCGGTGGTGTCGACAAACTGCACATGGCCTTCTATCAGAAAGGTGACCTGGGGTCCGACAAGGTCTGGGACATCTGGCGAGTTGAAGGACCGTCATTCGTGTGGCATTTCCGAGGTGCACCGCATGTGCACGCTTACATCAACATCGCTCATCGGAAGACGAGCTGACGGATCGACGCGGATCATTGATTCCGTTTGGTTGGACAAATTTTAGAAGCCCGGCATTTGTTAAATGTCGGGCTTCTTTGCAAAAGACACAACACTTCAGAGTTTTATGGACGGGACGACCAGCCCCTGTTGAACGTTGCATTCGGGCAACGTGAAAAACGCGGGCATCCGTTCATCCGCAGATTTCGGGCCATTTGCAGAAATCCGGACGCTGCCCTGCGGTTTTGCCATAACCCGATGGCGAATATCCGTAGGCAAGGGAGTATAGACGGCAGGACCTGACGTGAAGATTCGGGTCACGTGTAACGCCGTGAGCTGACCCAAAAACGGTCCTTTGTGAAGAGATATGTGTGAGTCTGCAGCTGCTGAAAAAAATCGGGCACCACTGGGGAATCGACACGGCCGTTGGCTATGCGGTGTCAGCTCGCGTTTGGCAACTGCTGACCGGACAGCTGACGATGCTGCTGATCGTCTTCTGCCTCACCGAAGTAGAACAGGGCTACTATTACGCTTTCTTCTATTTGCTGGCGATGCAGATCTTCGTCGAACTGGGCCTGCACGTTGTCATCATC
>JAQWLN010000090.1 GCA_029247265.1 Fuerstiella sp. | reverse complement strand
TACGGTGACGTCTCCTGCTACAACCCCGCTGCCGCATATCAGACACCCCGGTTGGATCAGATGGCCATGGAAGGCGTGCGTTTTACTGACGCGCACAGCCCGTCGACGATCTGCTCTCCCTCTCGCTATGGTCTGTATTCCGGGCAGCAGATTTATCGTTCGACCGGTCGCGGCGGCGGAGCATTCGAAGGGCCCGGAGGGCCCAGTTATCTCAAGCCCGGCACGCTCACCATCGCGCAGATGCTCAAACAGAAGGGTTATCGTACAGGCGTCTTCGGCAAGTGGCACGTTGGGCTGACCTGGTACGACAAGGACAACAAACGGCTGGGTGGCGGATTCAAAAACTCGCTGCTGATCGATTACGACAAGAGTACGCCTCTTGTCGACGGTCCAAACCACCGTGGTTTTGATGAATCGTTTATCACGCCCAATTGTCCCAACACGGATCCGCTTTACATCTACATCGAAAACGACATGGTGCCGCTGCCGGCCAGTCAGCGACATCTTCGTGACAACCTGCCTAATCCCGGCGGCAAGTGGCGCTGGGACAACGATGAAGGATGGATGTCTCCAGGTTACGATTTCATGAGCGCCGACCTGCTGTTCTACGAAAAAACGAAGACGTTCATCACAAATCACCGGAAGCAAACTCCGGAGCAACCCTTCTTCGCAGTGTTCTCGACGCAGATCGCCCACGCTCCTGTTCTGCCCGCCAAAGAGTTCAGCGGCGCGACGAAGGCGGGACCGAGAGGGGATTTTGTCTGGGAACTGGATGTGCTGGTGGGCCGCGTGCTGGACCTGGTCGGGGAACTTGGCATCGATGACAATACTCTGATTCTGTTCAACTCGGACAACGGAGCCGAGACGGTTCACGTGGACTGGATGCGCAGTGACCACCAGCATGACGCGTCGGGTGGCTGGCGTGGCATGAAACGTGACGGGTGGGAGGGTGGTCATCGCGTTCCGTTCATCGCTCGGTGGCCCGGACGAATCCCCGCCGGCCTGGTGTCTGACCAGCTGACTAACACCACCGATATCTTTGCAACGCTGGCGTCAGTCGTGGGATACACACTTCCCGACGATGCGGCCACCGACAGCTTTGACGTGCTTTCAGCTATGCTCGGTCGGCAGGACGAATCCCGATCGATCCGCCCGCACCTGCTGACTCAAAGCTTCCGCGGCGAGTTTCAACTTCGGCAGGGAAACTGGAAATACCTCGATCACACCGGCTCCGGAGGTAATAGCTATGCAAAGGGGCCGTTGATGAAATATGCCATTCCGGAAACCGCTCCCGAGGCGACGGGCCAGCTGTACAATCTGAGAACTGATCCCGGTGAGACGACCAATCTTTTCTTCAGGAAAGAAGCCAGACGCAAAGACATGCAAAAACTTCTGGAACGTCTAAAATCCTCCGGCCGCAGTGCTCCAAAGAATCGCCGGCCGCTGGGGATTGCGAACCATTCTGCAGCCGTACCCTGAAAACGACGACAATATGAATCCTGGAATCCTGCGGACGACAGCCGCGATGCTGGCCGCAACAGTGGTCGGAATGGCCACGCTACAGGCGGCTCTCCCGCAACGACAAGCGAATGAGCGTCCAAACATTGTTTGGTTCGTGGTCGACGATATGTCTGCGGATTTCTCGTGCTATGGCCAAAATACGATTCGCACACCGCACGTCGATCGCCTTGCGCAACAGGGGCTGCGATTTACACGGGCTTACGCCACGTCGCCGGTGTGTTCGACATTCCGTTCGGCCATGATCACAGGAATGTATCAGACGTCGCTCGGAGCGCACCATCACCGCAGCGGGCGGGGAGAGCACCGCATCCAGTTGCCGGATGGTGTCCGACCCGTTCCTGCACTATTTCAGAAGTCAGGCTACTACACATGCATGGGCAGCGGACTGCAGGAACTCGATTATCGTAGTCAGCCCTTCAGCTCGCGAACAAGGAACCGTATCGGGAAGACGGACTACAACTTTGACTGGGACAGGGCGATCTACGACAGTCACGACTGGTCGGGGCGCAGAGAAGGTCAGCCGTTCTTCATGCAGGTACAATTGCACGGCGGAAAACTGCGAGGTGCGTCGAATGCTTCTTATGAAGCATTTGACAGACAGGTCGAACAGGTCTTCGGTGAGGTCACCGATCCGGAGAGTGTTCAGCTGCCGCCATATTACCCGCGCGATCAGGTGCTGCTGAAAGACTGGTCGACGTATCTGGACAGTGTGCGCATGACGGACCGCCACGTTGGACTGGTCATGGAGCGATTGAGGCAGGAAGGTCTGCTTGCAAACACACTGGTCGTCTTCTTCACTGACCATGGTATCAGCCACGCACGGGGCAAACAGTTTCTCTATGACGAGGGCACGCATATCCCGCTCGTTGTCAGCGGGCCAGGTGTGGGCAGCGGCACGACGCGGACTGACCTTGTCGAGCACATTGACATTGCCGCACTTTCGCTGGCCGCCGCAGGTATCGAGATTCCTCAGGCAATGCAGGGCCGGAATATTCTGGCCTCCAACTACAGTCCCAAGCCGTCCGTATTTGCAGCGCGTGACCGCTGTGGAGAGGCGGCCGACCGCATTCGCTCAGTGCGAAGTGAAGAGTACCTGTATGTCAAAAACTTCTACCCGCAGCGTCCGCTGCTGATGCCCAGCGGTTACAAGGACGGCAAGCTCATCATCCAGCGTTTGCGGGAACTGCATTCCCAGGGAAAGTTGAGTAATCTGTCGGAACAATTATTGTTTGCCCCAGCGCGTCCGGCCGAAGAGCTTTACGCTTATGGCCAGGATCGATGGCAGACAGATAACCTTGCAGCGGATCCTATCTATGCCGCAGCTCTCAAACAGCATCGTGAGCAACTGGAACGCTGGATCGAAGAAACCGGGGACCAGGGGCCCGAGACTCCCGAGGTCTATGTTCTGGAGACAGAGGATCAGATGAAGTCGACTCGAAACTCCTCAGCACGGGAGACTTACCGAAAGAATGCCGAGCTGTACAAACGGTGGGCACGTGAAGGGAAGTGAACAGTTTCCTTCACCTGGGGTGCTCAGCAACACAGGATCGCTTGCCGTGCTGATCTGTGTCGGTGAAAGAATCGCAGCAGATCGGGTAGCATGAATGAAATTGAAAAGCCCATTCGAAGAATACGAGGGCAATTGACAGACCTGGAAAGCGATCGGTTCAGAGACACACTATGAAAAATTTCGTCACGTTGATCACGCTGTTCCTGGGGGCTGGCGTTTCTTTGTTTGGCAGCGATGCCGCGAGGCCCAATATCGTATTGATTCTCAGCGATGATCAGGCATGGACCGACTACGGGTTCATGGAGCATGCCGCTGTACAGACGCCTCACCTGGACAGGCTTGCCACGCGCAGCCTGGTCTTTGAACGCGGCTACGTTGCGTCGCCACTGTGTCGCCCGTCGTTGGCGTCAATGGTGACAGGGCTCTTCCCATTTCAGCATGGAGTTACAGGCAATGATGTTGATGGAAGCAATAATCGCGTTGCGCTGGATATCCCGTTGCGGAAGAATTTTTATGAGCATCCTGGCTTTATTAACGCACTGACGACCAGTGGATACCTGGCCCATCAATCGGGGAAGTGGTGGGAGGGTTCATGGATGGATGGCGGATTTACTCATGGTATGACTCACGGCGATCCGCGGCGTCGTGGCCGCCACGGTGATGCAGGTCTGACCATAGGGCGTGAAGGAATGAAGCCGGTGACGGAGTTTATTGATCTGGCGGTTGCGGAACAGAAGCCATTCTTTGTCTGGTATGCACCGTTTCTGCCTCATACGCCGCACAATCCGCCGAAGCGTCTGCTAAAGAAATACACGGCGAATGGTCGAGCGGCAGACGTGGCGAAGTATTACGCGATGTGCGAATGGTTCGACGAAACCTGTGGTGAATTACTTGGACACCTCGACGAAAAGGGTGTTACGGATAACACAGTAATTCTGTACATCTGCGACAATGGCTGGGCGGCGACAAGCACGAATGCCAATGATCCGAATCAGAAGCTGTGGAAGGGGTTTGCCCAGCGATCCAAAGGTTCACCGTATGAAAATGGCATTCGAACGCCCATCATGGTTTCGTGGCCGGGACACGTGAAGCCGGAACGAACGAAACAGCTGGCACATGCCATCGACTTGTTTCCGACCATCGCTGCGGCGTCAGGAGTCAAGGCGCCTGCAAATCTGCCTGGTGTCAATCTGATGGACGCCACCTCCCGAAACGGCCGTCGGCAGGTATTCGGAGTTACCCATTCAATCCACAACATGACTGTTGGTGACCCTGACGATACTCAGCAGTATCTCTGGTGCGTGGAGGACGAATGGAAGTTACTCGTCCGCTATCATGGCAAAGACACCACGAAATACCGCAACGTGCATGTTTGGGACAAGGCGCCCGTTCGCCTGTTCAATCTCAGGCACGATCCACACGAGAACAACGACCTTGCCGCGGAGCGTCCGGAAGTGGTGGAGCGACTTCGCAAAGCGATCAGCGCCTGGCACGAATGACGAGGGTCCGTTCCCACCGCTCTATGTCGAACTCTCAATCGCCAACACCGTCTTTATTAGCGTCGCGGACTCCTGTCAGGGCATTTCCGGCGACTGCCTGCCATGCGATTTTGCGGAAAATGCGGTCCAGATCGTCACTCGGGAAATCGCCCTTGTCGCGGTACTCAATTGAGTTTTCGATCAACTCCGGAGACCGGCCGTATATCGTGGCATAGAAAACATAGCCTTCCAGTCGTTCAAAACCGGGGCCAAGATGCCCGAGTTGGTCACGCCACAAAGAGCGTTCTTTCTTACCGATGATTCGATTGATTCCTTCGATGCCCGGCAGTTCTCCACGCAGATAATGTTTTGCCGCCAGCACCATCGCGTCTGACGTGGGCATGATAAACACCTTCTCCGGATAGGTTTCACGGAGAGTGTTCACCAGGCTCATGTAACCCGCGGTCCGCTCCTTTCCCATGCGTTCAAAGATTTCCTCTGTGAAAAAGTCTTCGGATTCTGGCACTTCGTCCAGCTGATACAGCTGCGGCCACGCGTCCGAAAGATAGAACTTCATGTGAGAGTTGTACTTCAGACAGAAGTCGATCCAGCACGAATAGAACTCCGGCCGATCCTGGAAGTATGGTCCCCACATCATCGCGTCCCATTTCGCGTTGGCGATCGAGGCCAGAAGCTTTGGCTGCGGATTTCCGTCGAACTGAAAGATTCCGTTTTCCTGTTCCCATTTGTAACGAGTGCTGCCGGTGATCCCGCCGCCAGTGTGAGTGTACAGGGGCTGCGTGAATCCGGAGGCCTGACAGATCAGGGGAAAGGTCTTGAATCCGGGGGCCATGAAACTGTGTCCCGTGCCCACGATCCGCAGAGTCCCGTTCTCCGGCTTTTCGAATGAGACAATCGCCTTCTGACTGCCAACCTGATCGGCATAGATCGCCTTGATTTCTGCAGGCGATTTATGAGATACCGCGTGCTTCGGAAAACTGCCCGCTTCCCAGCCTTTGTCGATCGCAAACTCACGCGGCGCTCCTCGCTGCGGGCGATTGGAATTCGCCGGCTTGCGTCTGAACTGAAGCCGTTTGCGGTACGTGTCGGCTTCCGCTGCCGTCAACTGGCCGTCACCATTCACATCCGCCTTTGGAAACAGCTTGAGCCATTTCTGCAATTGTTGTTCGGTGGGTGGCGCGCTGAACGCCAGGCCTGTTGTTGCCACCAGTACAAGAAGAATCGGGAGCAGGCGATTTGATTTGGAAACAGCCGTGGCCATTGGGGTTCTTTCTCTAATTACAAATTAAGCATCAAGCGACTTCTGTTCCGTGTCATCTGCGGTTGCATGTCAGTCCGACTACTTGCGAGTCAGTATGACCTGATGCGGTCCCTGCGTCTTACCATTAAATACGACATCGACGGCCAGCTTCAACTTACCGGCGGGCAGCTTGATGTCGGTGGTGTGACCGCGCAACTCGCTCGCCGCAATGTCCAGTTGTTTTGTCAGAGGCCCCGCTGTGATCGTTGCCCTTCCGGCGGGGTGGTCTGAAGAAAAGGCAACCTCAAGTTCGTAGGTAGCGGTCTGCGGAGCTTCCAGAAGCCAGAAGCCGTTGGAGTTGCCAGCCCACGGTTTCCCCTGAATATGTCGCCAGTCCTGACGTGTCAGCACGCTGCGCAGTTCGTGTTTCGTGCCAATGACGATTCGAGGTGGAGCGTAGTTATTCGGTCGAGTTGAACTGACATCCTGAAACCAGGTTTCATAGCCGGTCTTTAATCGTTGAAACACCTCGGGGTGTTTTTTGGCGACATCATTCTGCTGACGTGGGTCTTTGTTCAGGTTGTAGAGTTGCAGCTTTGGCACGCCTTCAAAACTCTCATTGCCAAAACCAGTGGGATGAACCAGTTTCCATGGGTGTTCATGGATGGCGAAGTGGTGGTACTGCTGCGGTACGTTGCCGCGGTGCGTCTGTAGGACGATCTGCCGAGTCGGCCAGTCTGCGTCACTGCCAGTCAGCAGCGGAAGAAAGCTCCGCCCGTCCAGCTTGTGTCCCGCTGGCACTTTGACGTCGCAGGCGTCCAAGATCGTGGGCAGCAGATCGATGTGTGCGCACAAAGCGTCTGAGGTTTTTCGAGCCGGGACTTTCGCCGGCCAATGGAATAACAGTGGTGAGCGAATCCCGCCGTCGTCCACGTGAGTCTTCATGCCCCGCATATTACCGACGAATCGTTGAGAGTTAGGTCCGTTGTCGTTCAGGTAGACCACTATTGTGTTTTTGCGAACGCCCAGGTCGTCCAGTTTGCTGAACAGCCGTCCCACGTTTTCGTCGATATTTGTGATCATGGCCGCGATGCGTGCCAGCTTGTCGCTTTCGGCCTTTAGCCGCTGAGGATTCATCTTGTTGACGAGTATCGGTGTGAAGTCGACTTTGCTGTACTCGTCATACAGTTCCGACGGCACATCGTGGAACGGTCCATGAGGAGCGTTGGTGGCAATGTAAGTGAAGAAGTTGTTGCCGTCCTTTGCGTTTTTGGTGATGAACTCGATGGCTGCATCAAAATAGATGTCCGTGCAGTAGCCCTGCATCGGCACCTCATCACCGTTCTTGATCAGGGTGGGGTCCGTGTATTTGCCTTCCGCACCCAGTGGATCAGAGGGCTGACCAATGCCCCCTCCGCGATGAATCAGGCTGTCCTGAAATCCCTGGTCCATCGCTCGCAGCGGATAGTTGTCGCCCATGTGCCACTTGCCATAGATTCCTGTGTGATAGCCGGCATCACGCAGGAACTCTGCCATCGTGACTTCTTCGGTGTCCATCATGGCTCGACCGACAAAGGTGTCGATGCAACGTGTGCGGTAGTTGTATCGGCCTGTCATCAGGCTGGCCCTGGTCGGCGCGCAAACGGGACTCACGTAGAATCTGTTCAGATAGCCGCTCCGCTGATGCATCGCATCCAGTTCGGGGGTTCGGATCACGTCGTTTCCTACAAATCCGTAGTCACCGCCGCCCTGATCATCGCTCATAATCACGATGACGTTGGGACGTTCAGCGCAGGCTGAGTTTGTGAGAAATCCGGTGAGCAGGCACCCGAGCGAAAACGCCACGGTGAGAAAGGTGCGTGTTATATCGTTCAGGTAATACGTCTGTATTTTTGTTCTGGTCATAGATGTAATTGCGATTTGGTACCTGTGGAGAAACATGAGGAAGGTGCATTGTACTGCGATGGCACGTATAAGAAAGTATCGGAAGTCGCAGCACAATGCAGGGGGACGCTCAGGGGCGAGCACACACCATGCTTCACTGGTTAGCTGAGTTTTATGGCTGGACGAGACAATTGTCCCATCGCGCGGTCTCCCATCGCGCGGTCTCCCATATCGCAATCTGTTACTACTTCGCGGCAGGCAGCAGTGAATGAAACCTTGAATGTCCCGCGGCGAATGCTTAGCCTATTGTCAGTCCGCATCCTGAGGACTGGCCTGCCACGCGCCTCTTCACACTCTGCCCCAAAAACTGTGATGCTCGCGACGATTCAATTCAGCGAATTCCAATGGCGTCGACTGAAAACGTCGGGCATGTGGATTGCTGCGTTAATATTGTGGACGGCAACGTCTGTTCAGGCTGCAGACAGCGATCTGCATAAACAAATTGACCAGTTGATTGAGGCTGGGGCGCGGAATCTGCCCATGGCGGACACCGCAACTGATGCCGAGTTTCTGCGACGCGTTTACCTGGATCTGGCGGGGAGGATTCCTTCAGCGGACGAGGCCCGACGTTTCCTGCTAAAGACGTCGCCGTTGAAACGCACTGTGCTGATTGAAGGTCTGCTGGCGGGGCCGGACTATCCTCGGCGGATGCAGGAACTGTTTCACGTGATGCTGATGGAACGTCGTGGCGAGCACGACGAATGGACCAGATTCCTGCGGACCGCGTTTGAGCAGAATCTGCCGTGGCATCAAATTGCGTCTGCAATTCTGAAGCCTGATGCCGCCAGCGAGAACTTTCGTGGAGCTGCGTTTTTTCAAACTCAGCGACTGGTCAAAGAAGGAGCGATGGCCCCCATTGATGTGCCGGGACTCACTCGCGATGTCGGTCGTCTGTTTGCCGGAGTGGATCTGCAGTGCGCTCAGTGCCACGATCATCTGACTGTCAGTGATTATTCACAGCAGGATTTCCAGGGCCTGCACATGGTCTTCGAAAACGTCGATATCCGTCGGGACGTGAAGTTTCCTGCGATAGGCGAGAAGCTGATGACGGAGCAAAAGGAATTCTCGTCCGTCTTTGAGCAGGTGAAATTGAAAACCAGCCCGGTTGTGCCGGGAGGTGCTGAAATCGAAATTGCCAGCTTCGAGAAGGAGCAGCAGTACATCGAGCCTCCGGATCGAAAGAAAAGGACGACGGGAGTTCCGCGATTCAGTCCGTTGAGTGAACTGTCGACTGGGCTGGCGTCACCAGACAACGATCTGTTCTGCCGCAACATCGTCAACCGTTTGTGGTTCGTGATGATGGGGAAAGGCCTGGTGGAACCGCTGGACCTGCATCATACAGAGAACCCGGCCACACATCCGGAATTGCTGGATCTGCTGGGGCGTGAATTCGCAGCGCACGATTTCAATATCCGCTGGTTGCTTCGTGAGCTGGCTCTTACGAAAACCTATCAACGATCGACTTCGCTGCCGGACGGTGACCACGTGCCGTCGCAGGCGTCATACGCCGTTGCGCTGGAGAAACGTATCTCTGCTGAGCAATTGTTCTGGAGCGTTGGTGTCGCGTGCGGTGAGTTCGAGGCCGTACGGTTGGAATGGCAAGCGGCGCAGAACTCGACGGATGTCGCAGCCGAGTCCGCAGAAGCCTCCGACGCGCCAATCGATGATGTTGACCGGTGGACTGCGGAACAGCTGGTGGGGAAATCTGAGACACTCGCAGCCCTGCAGAAGCAACTGCAGTCCACGTTTGGTAATCCACCGAAGGAACCGGAAGTGGACTTTACTCCCACAGTCGCCGGCGCATTGTTTTTGATGCATTCGGACGATGTGCGCTGTCTGCTGAATCCCAGACCAGGAAATCTGATTTATCGTCTGAGAGAGATAAAGTCTGACGACGAAGTTATTGATGAACTGTTCACGTGCGTGCTGTCTCGGGCACCAGACGCAAGAGAGCATGCTGACGTGGAGAACTATTTGAAATCAAGCGATGACCGCAGAACAGAATGTCTGGCCAATCTTACGTGGGCCCTGCTGACGTCGACTGAGTTTGTGGTGAATCATTGACAGGGATCGTGTGGACGTACGGTTGGCAACGTGTTTTTTTCACGGACGAGGTCTTCTTGTTCTGCTCCGGCACAGTGAAGTAACGCTATGAAATCGTCAGGCTGCAACATCAGTCAGCATAGTCTCTCCCGTCGCCGAATTCTGGGCGCAACGGCCGGTGCGGCGTCGGGGCTGGGGTTAGGAGCACTTGGTGGACTGGTGCAGCCAGCTATCGGTGAAGAGCTGAAGAAGCGGGAAAAGCAGGTTCTGTTGTTGTGGCTGGATGGAGGAATGAGTCAGCTGGAAAGCTGGGATCCGAAACCCAACACTCAGTTCGGCGGTCCATACCGTTCTATCCCGACGTCACTGCCAGGTGTTCACATCAGCGAACTGATGCCTCGCACCGCTGCCATGATGCATCATCTGGCGGTCGTCCGCTCGATGGAAACAGTCGACAATAGCCATTCTTCCGGTGTGCCTCGCATGCTGCGGGGTGACCCCACGAACCGCGGTGTTGTATATCCGTTTTGGGGATCCGCCGTCGCAAAGCTGATGGGATCCACCGCCAGCGGTCTGCCGCCGTATGTCTGGGTTAAACCTGGCAACGGAGGTTTCATTTCGAAATACGCCGGTTTCCTTGGCGCAAAGTACGGCGCTCTGGCTCTGGGTGACGGCAAACCTCCCACCAATCTGGTGCGGCCGGATACTCTTACTGAACGCGATGCCAAAGAACGTCGAGAATTGCAGACCCTGTTCAATCAGAGATATGCCGCCGGTCGTCGCAAGCAATGGAATGATGCCAATAGCTATGTTTACGATGTCGCCGACACGCTCATGAAACACACTCGGTTGTTTGATGAATCGTTGCTGCCGGACAAAGATCGAGAACGATACGGAAAGCACGACTTTGGCCGCCACACGCTGCTGGCTCGTAATCTGCTGGAAGCCGGCGTGCGTTTTGTGCAGGTGACGTCTTACGGCTGGGACACTCATGGTGACAACTTCAATGCCCATGCCAGTCGAGTTCCCAAAGTGGATCAGACGTTCGCGGCACTGCTGCAGGATCTGATTGATCGCAGCATGATGGATAATGTGCTGGTGGTGATGATGGCTGAATTCGGTCGCACGCCGCGGATCAACGGTTCCGTGGGGCGAGATCACTGGCCAAATGCGTGGTCAATGGCGATGACAGGAACCGGAATTCAAACCGGGCAGGTGCTGGGGGAAACGTCTTCGGATGGCACGGAGGTGACGTCCCATCCTCTCGACATCGGTCACATGTTTCACACATGGTATACTGCTCTGGGTCTGGAATCGCAGCACGAGGAATTCATCAACGACGGTCAACCGCTTCCCATTGCGAACGACGAAATGGCACCGGTGAAGGAGCTGCTGTCATGATGGACACCGAGAACAATGAAAAGACAGCAGCACCAGCGATCGAAGCTCGCGAACTTCGAAAGATCGACACAGATCGGCAGGTCTGCCTGATCAGATACAGTCCCGACGGCAAGATGCTGTTCGGCGGCGGTTATGATTCACAGATTCGCCGCTGGAGCCTGACAACCGATGAGCCTCGATCGCTGGCCCCTCTCACGGGACATCACGGCTGGGTGCAGTCAATGGCGTTTCTGCCGGACGGCGAAACACTTGTGTCCGTGGATTCGTGGGGGCAGCTGTGTGCGTGGTCCGTTCACGACTCTGTTCCCAATCTGAAATGGCATGTGGAACAGGCTCATGATGGTTGGATTCACGATCTGGCCGTCAGCAAAGACGGTTCTGTGTTGGCCACCGTTGGGCGAGACGGTTTTGTGCGGCTTTGGTCAGCAACTGATGGTGCACTGATCAGACAACTGCCTCGACACGAGCACGAACCATTCTGCGTGGCGATTCATCCGGACAACCAGTCTATTGTCAGTGCTGACCTGTTCGGCACGTTGCGGCACTGGGCTGCCGATTCCGCCGAACCTGTGCGAGAGCTTGCTCTGGAAAAAATGCACTACTACGAACGCATTCAGGACGTGCGCGGCATTTTTGTTCTTCAGTTCGATGACACTGGCGAATCGTTGACCTGTGCCGGAGGCCAGCCGACCAACACCGGCAATCATCAGGGCATTCCGACAATCCATCAAATCGACTGGAAGACATTCACGGCCAGCCGATCGCAGTCTTTCGGAGTCACTACGGACGGCTTTGTGTTTGATCTGATTCGGCATCCGGCTGGATATTTTGTGGCGGTGACCAGCGGCAATCCTGGGGCCGGTCAGTTGTTGCTGATCGATCCGGCAGCGGACGAGCCGTTGTTCAAATACACAAAGATGTCCAACTGTCACAGTGTGACGCTGCATCCTGACGGTAAGACGTTGGTTGTGTCCGCAACCAATCGAAACAGTCAGGGCAACGGGGCCGTCCGCGACAAGGAAGGCAAATATCTCGGAAACAGCTCGCCTTTGCACGTGTTCGAGATCGTGGAAGACGGCGAGTCCGAATCAGCCTGAGTTCCGTACTTCCGGTGAACTTATATGGCGTGGCTGTCAGCCGTCACGCGGCGACAGCGGCAGACTCGTTCGTGCTGCAGATCATAGTTCCAGATGCATCTAAGCGCATGAAAGACTTTCGCGCACGTTGGCGTCCTCTCGTGCCACACGTTCATCTGATGACATCTTCGAAACATGCTGCAGGTTGTGCCTTGTTTGGTCCTGCACGAAGCGAATGTGCCGTGCCAGAACGCGTGCTGGAAGTTTGGGAAACGTAGTCCAGTACTTCTCTGTAAAGACCGGCACCTTCAGCGGATCACGAGTGATTAACTCGAGACTGAAGTTTACATTTGGCTTTTCCTGACGAAGTATGTTCACGATGGATTTCATGTCCAGGCTTCCCTGACCGAGCGGAATGTCGGCCAGCAAAAATCCATCTTTGTATGGCTGCAGCGACTGATCTTTCAGGTGGACTGAGTGTGCCCAGGGAGCTAACGCCTTCACCGTTTCAACGGGATCTTCCAGAAGTGCGACGCTGTTGCCGGTATCGACACACGCGCCTACGAATTCGCTGCTGATGTGCTCAAACAAGGCTACACGTTCGTCATTGCAATGATCCTTGTGGTTCTCGACGGCCACGGCAACCCTGTACTTTTCAGCGATTGGTGCGGCGATCTCCAGTGCTCGGCGACCACGTGCTTCGAACTCCCGAAACTTCGCCAGAGAGTCGAAGGTTTCATAACGTCGCCCGGGGATTATTGTTGTTCGTACAGCCGTTGCGCCGACCTGTGCTGCTGTCTTTAGTTGCGTTTCGAAGGTGTCAATATTCTTTTTTTCAAACGGAGCGGTGACGATTCCCTCAATGTACAGCCCTGCCTGTTCGATTCTGCGGCGCAGTTGTGTGGCCGTATCCGCGTCCAGAGTTCCCAGACTCAACTGCATTCCGCCAGCGCCGATCTTCAGGCAGTGGTTCAGCAGATTGTCTGGTTTGAACAAACCAAACGAAGGATCGGCCTTCTTCATCTGATCGCGGCGATGGCGGCATGAATAGGTGACCAGTCCCAACCGAGATGCGGACGGCTGCGCTGCGAAGACATTCGGCAATGATACGGTGGCCGCAACTGCAGCGTTCTGCAGGAATCTGCGGCGCGGCAATGTACATCGTGCCATGTGTGTGTTCCTGTTCAAATAGAGCGCCATCGTTCTCAAGGCACAACGCTGGTCGATTGAGACGGCTCGGCCTGCCATCGCTTATCTGCAAGGCCCAGGTTCATTTTCGATTCCATGTACGCGCAGTAAAGTACTGGCACGACAAACAATGATACCAGTTCGATCAGCATTCCGGAAAACACCGGTAGTGCCATTGCTCGAGCGACGTCGGCACCACGACCGGTGGCCATCATGACGGGCAAAAGCGCGGCGAATGTGGTGAACGCCGTCATCAGACAGGGACGAATACGCCGTCGTCCGGCTTCGACCGTCGCATCACGCAGGTCCTGCACGCTTGTCAGCTGGCGACGTCTGAACATCTGTTCAAGGTAGGTTGCGACAACAATGCCGTCATCTACCGAAATGCCAAACAGCGCGATGAAGCCAACCCAGATTGCAGTGTTCATTTCAACACCAAGAACGGCAAGCCCGATCATGCCGCCCGCAAAGGCCACCGGGATCTGCAAAAAAATTATGAGGGCGATTGCCATGTTGCCGAACTCCAGATAGATCAGCAGCAGATTAATGAGGACCACAAGCGGAATGATGATCAGCAGTCGTTGATTGGCTTCGATTTGATTCTGAAATGAGCCGACAGGTTGCAGTGAGTATCCTGCCGGAAGATTCAGGACGCCGCTCTGCTGAGCCGATCGCAGTGACTGCTCGACGTTTTTCACCGTTTCCAGGTCGCCCGTCACTCCGGACGGCGAAAACGATACATGAGCGACCAGCCGAGCATCCTCGCTGTTGATCATGCCGGGGCCCCACGTTGTTTTCATCGTGGTCAGCCGATCCAGTGGAACGACTTCACCCGTGGAGGTGACAACGGGCAGTTGTGACAGCTCATCAATGCGTTCCCGCAGGTCGCGCTGATACCGCAGCCGAATCGCGTATCTTTCGCGACCTTCAACGGTTGTGGTGAGGTTCATCCCTCCCAGAGCTGTTTCGATGATCTGGTTGACCATCATGGCCGACATACCGAAACGGGCCGCCGTGTCGCGGTTTACTTCGAATTCAACATACGGCTTCCCCATGACGATGTCGGGATTGACCGTGGCTGCATTGATCGCTGGAATCGAACGCAGCTGGTCCGCGACCTGCAGCGCGGCGTCTGCCAGGCCTTCCAGACTGTCGCCGTAAATGCGAATCGCCATTGGCGCCTTTATGCCGCTCTGCAGCATGACGACTCGGCCTTCGATCGGCTGCAGAGGAGATGCAGGCGTTACCCCAGGCAGCGTGGCGACGGCGTTGATTTGTGACCAGACGGCTTCCGCCGTCACGCCGGGACGCCATTCGGCCGTGGGCCTCAGCATGACGTACGTTTCAATCATGGACGCGGGGGCGGGGTCAAGTGCTGATTCGACGCGGCCGATTTTGCCGAGCACATTTTCCACTTCGGGAATCTGTTTGATCAGTGCATCCTGAGTCTGCAGTACCTGCATTGCTTCGCTGAAGCTGGCCGCTGGATACAGGGTTGGCATGTAGAACCAGCTGCCCTCATCCAATGCGATCCAGTCGTCTGTTCGCAGACCGGGAAATGCGTGTTTGAAATCGACATAAGACGAAACGGTATTCGGTTCGGCTCCCAATGAACGGCACAGTTTTTCGACGGGTTGCAGCACAGTCGGCAGACCGATCCACGCTCCCAGTCCCAGTGCCAGAATCAACGCCGGAAGAGACATGAAGGCCAGCTTGCGGCGGAGGAAAAATCTAAGCGTAGGTGTGTAAAGAAACAGGACCATGCGGCTGGTGGGATTGTCTTCGACCGGTCGCAGACGTTCTCGTGTCAGCGTCCAGACGATGCCTCCCATTACCACCGCAGCGGATATAGCCGCCAGCCATTTGCTCAGGGGCACGTGTTCTGCAAGTCCATAGTTCCAACCCACAACGACGGCTGTCAGAGTCCCCAATGAAGCCAGGCCGGTGGCCGTGAGGCTCAGCCAGATCCTCCATCGCGAAGTCCGCAACAGCACGCGGCACAGCAAAGGGACCAGGCACAACGCGACGAGAATCGCTGAGACCATCGCGAATGTCTTGGTCCATGCCAGGGGCGCGAACAGTCTGTAATCGCGTCCTGTCAGGAAGAATATCGGAAGAAAACTGATGATTGTTGTCGTGACGCCGGTGATCACAGCGGACGCTACTTCCGTTGTCGCCTCGATAATGACGTTCTCTCGTGTTTTGCCCGGTTCAGGCTGTCGCTCCCATTCGACCAGATGCTGGTAAACATTTTCGGAGATGATGATGCCCAGGTCGGCGACTTCGCCGATGGCAATGGCAATGCCCGCCAGCGACATGATATTCGCCTCAATGCCAAACACCTTCATTCCGATGAAGGACATCAGCACGCAAAGTGGCATGGTGATCGCCACGACAATGCTGGCTCGCACGTGCAGCAGAAACAGCATGATGACCACGAGCGTAATCACAAGTTCCTCCTGCAGCGCGTTTGTCAGCGTGCCGACGGTTTCGTCAATCAGGTCTGTGCGGTCATAAACGGCGTGCACTCGCACGCCCTTCAGACTGGGTTCAATCTGCGCGATTCTGTCCCGAATGCGCGCAATCACTTCGCGCGGGTTTTCACCAAACCGCATCACGACGACTCCGCCGACCGCTTCTGCACCATTCAGATCGATGGCACCGCGGCGGAATTCCGGTCCCAGCTGAACGTGACTGAGGTCCCGAATTCGCACCGGCACACCGTCGCGGGACAGCACAACAGTGTCTTCAACATCACGAATTGCCTGCGCCGGGTCCTGCTCCGCTCCAATGAACCCTCGGCCGCGAATAATGTACTCCATGCCGCCGGATTCAACGGTCTTTGCTCCTACGTCAATGCTGGAATCACGTACCGCCCTGATCATCTGATCCAGCGTGATGTTGTGGAACCGCAGCTTGTTCGGGGCCACTTCGATCTGATACTGCCGCACGTAGCCGCCCACACTGGCGACTTCGCTGACCCCTTTGACGGCCTGCAGATCGTACTTAACGACGTAGTCCTGCAGGCTGCGCAGTTCGGCCAGATTCATTCCCGGCGGTGGTTCCAGAACGTAGTAGAAAATCTGACCCAGGCCGGTCGCATCCGGCCCCAGCGTTGGAACGACTTCTGCCGGCAGATCAGCCACTGCAGTTCCCAGCTGTTCGGCCACACGTGAACGGGCCCAGTAGAAATCCACGGCGTCTTCAAACGTTACCTGGACAAAGCTGTAGCCAAACATGCTTCGGCCGCGGACACTTTCTGCCTTAGGCACGGCCAGCAGCTTCACTGACAATGGATAGGTGATCTGATCTTCCACGTCTTTAGGAGAACATCCCGGCCAGGCGGTCAGCACAATGACCTGATTCTCGCCGACATTGGGAATTGCGTTGATGGGCACGGTCTGAGTGCACCAGATGCCGTAACCGATCAGCATGGCCGCAGCGATCAGAACCACGAACCGCTCCCGAACGCAGAATGAGACCATTCGATGAATCATTATCGCTTCTCCGGAGCCGAAGAAGTCTTATGGTCATCGTGCCGCTGCGTTGACTCGGCGGACGCCGGCCACGTTCCGGAAGCCGGAAACTCATGAATGGCTTCGCCGCATGTCAGCATCTGACTGCCCCAATAGGGATTGATCAGCTTGCTGTTGTCCTGCAGCCAGTCGCCGGCACCGCCCTTCACCATTGGGCAGAACATATGGTGAAATGGCTTGGAGGCGGATTGGCCGCGAACCAGACTTGCCAACGTGACTACGGCATGGCTGATCGGTCGGAAGGCATCATGGCGAGCTGCCTTGAGATCCATGTGGTGCAGATGTTCGCTGTGCTGTGCGATTACTTCGATCAGTTCAACAGCTTCGCGGGGAATTGCAGCATCAGCCTGGAGCATGACCGCTGTTTGGTGAAGCGCGCCTGCATCATTCCGCGACGGCTTTGCATCTGACGCGAGAGTCTGCTGAATCCGGAAATATGCCTCAAACAGGTCTTCCAGAGTTTCGCCCGTCGAACCGTCGATACTGGCAACGCTGGTCTGATGAAATTCCATTGGCGTCTTCCGCTCCTTCTGTGCGGCGATGGCCCGTGTCGGATCGATCAGGCTGGGGTTTCCTGCCAGCTGCATCTGCGAATCGATCAGGAAGTTGCCGGAAGTCGCGACGATTTCACTCTCCTTCAGCCCGGCCAGAATGATCACTCTGTCCTTCAGGATTGGCCCCATGACCACCGGGCGAATTTCAAAACGTCCCGGTTCGGTTTCTACATAGACAACGCTGTTGTTGCCGGCCATCAGCACGGCCGACCGAGGCACGTACAGAGATGCTGGCTGTTGGACCGGCGTTTCTGAATACCCGTACCGTGACGTGGAAACTAGGTCCATGCCGCAGATTGGACACTGACCCGGTTTGGCGCTGATGATTTGAGGATGCATGGGGCTGATCCATCGTCCGGCAAGCTCGGCGTCATAGACTTCGCCCTGCTGACCAATTGGCAGCGTGATGGATGCATCTGCGTAATCGCCCGGTCGCAGAGTCCCGTCGGTATTCAGAAACTCCACACGTACGCCGACAGTTCGTTTTCTCGGATCCACAGTCGGTGCCACGAAGGCCACGCGACCAGTAAACCGATCGCCGTGTAATGACTGAATTTCTGCTTCAACGCGCTGACCAAAGCGGATTCGAGCAGCGTCTTCCGGATACAGTTCCAGCATCAGCCAGACCGTCGATAGATCTGCGATTCGGTAGATGGGGTCACCGGACTTGATGTACTCGCCTTCGACAGCCACCTTTTCGATCACCGTGCCGCCGCTCGGAGCGTAGATTGTCAGGCGTGACTCGGCTTTCTCCGTGGTTTCAAGTTCTGTGATCTGCTCCTTACGCAGGCCGAGTTCCACCAGTTTCTGTCGTGAATTAGCCACGAGTTTCTGCTGAGCCTGCCGGACCGCCTGCATCGTGGTTGACGCGTTTGCCAGCGACTTGCGACTTTCAATATATTCGACCTGAGCTGAATACAGTTCCGGGCTGTATACCACGGCCAGATGGTCGCCTTTACTCACCTTTACGCCAGTGTAGTCGGCGAACAGACGTTCAATTCTTCCATCGATGTAGGAGGCGATCGTGGCCATGCGGCTTTCGTCGATCGCGATGGCTCCAACGGTTTGTATGGTGGCAGAGACGGGCTCGCGTCGTACTTCATCCGTCTGAATGTTGGCTAATCGACGTTGGGCTGGTTCGATTCGGACAGAGAACTCATCAAGGTCCGCACCGCCCGCGGCTGCTGCCGGCACGAGGGGCATGCCGCAAATGGGGCAGCGTCCGGATCCCGGCTGCCGGATCTGCGGATGCATAGGGCAGGTGTGCACCTGGGCTGTATGTTCGCCAGCGACTGCCTGCGGAATTTCACCGGATGAGATCCACCCCATTTTCTGCGACAGGCCAAATACGAAGATCAACAGCAAGCCCGTCAGCAGAAGGAAAACAGGCGTTATTAGTGTGCGAATCCACTACCACCACTTGTTGCGGCCCTTTGGTGGAAGGCTGACAGCATCTGTTGTGATCTGGGGGTGTTGAATGGTCATGATCTATGCTCCCGTGGATCAAAACAGCAAATGACATGCTGTCTTCGCCTGTGTCCGGTTCACCTGTCGCTCAGCACGTGTGATGGGGCATGCGTGCTGTGTGATCGGACCGGACGTGCGGCGATTCTGACTGTACGGTTCCGAAATGACTCAGCGTCAAATGGCTTGGGCCATCGATGGTCGCGAAACCTGAACTG
>JAQWLN010000087.1 GCA_029247265.1 Fuerstiella sp. | reverse complement strand
CCACTTCAGTCGCCAAGTCTCGTGGCATTGCACTGACAGAAACAGCCAGCGGAAGTTCTGAAAACTTTGCCTCAATGATTTCGATCAAACTCACCACCGATAAGGGAGAGTTTGAGGCCGCCGGGACTATCTTCGGGCATCAGTTCCTGCGTCTGGTGAAACTGGGACCGTACTGCTTCGAAGCCTTCCTGGACGGATTATTGCTGGTCTATCGACACCATGATGTGCCCGGCCTGATCGGCTACATTGGCACGATCCTTGGCAAGCATGATGTCAACATCGCCAACATGGCGCTGGGGCGCGAAGCGAATCAGCCTGGCGGAGACTCAGTGGCGGTGCTCAATCTCGACAACGAACCGTCCGCTGAAGCACTGGAAGAAGTTGCAGACCACGAGGAAGTCAGCGGTGTCGAGGTCGTGCGGTTGCCGCCGGCCGGTGCCAGCCTGCCCTGGCTGAGCGGCAGTTGATTCTACGATAGAATATCGTTGACGACTTTGCCGTGCACATCCGTCAGCCGGAAGTCACGTCCCTGAAAGCGATAGGTCAGGCGTTCGTGGTTGATACCCAGTTGCTGCAGAATTGTGGCGTTCAGGTCGTGAATGTGTACTGGCTTTTCGATGATGTTGTAGCTGAATTCGTCCGTTGCTCCGTAGACCATGCCGGGTTTGATGCCTGCACCGGCCATCCACATGCTGAAACATCTCGGATGATGGTCTCGACCGTAGTTGTCGCGGCTGAGTTTTCCCTGGCAGTAAACTGTACGGCCGAATTCACCGCCCCAGATCACCAGCGTGTCATCCAGCAGGCCACGTGACTTCAGATCCTGCACGAGTGCCCACGACGGCTGGTCAATGTCTTTGCACTGCGCGGGCAACGATTTCGCGACGTCTCCGTGCTGGTCCCAGCCCCGGTGGAATAGCTGCACAAAGCGGACGTCACGTTCCAGCATGCGACGAGCCAGCAGACAACTGGCCGCAAATGTGCCGGGTTGAGTGACTTCGGGCCCGTACAGTTCCAGGACGCTTTTCGGTTCACCATCAATGCTCATCAGCTCCGGCATGGACGTCTGCATGCGGAACGCCATTTCATACTGAGCAATTCTGGCCTGGGTTTCCGGGTCGCCGACAGAATCGAGTGTCTGCTGATTCATGATTGCCAGCCGGTCCAGCATTCGACGGCGAGCCGTATCACTGACGCCATCGGGATTCGACAGATACAGCACCGGGTCTCCTTCTCGGCGCAGCCCAACTCCGGAATACCGGCTGGGCAGAAAACCCGCTCCCCACAACCGGTTGTACAGCGCCTGAGCCGTCTGCCGTCCTGACCACGAAGGCGTCATCACCATAAAGGATGGCAGTTCTCGATTCTCCGCACCCAGGCCATAGCTGAGCCATGACCCAAGACTTGGTCGGCCCGGCAGTTGATGTCCCGTGCAGATGTATGTGATGGCCGGGTCATGGTTGATGGCCTCGGTGTGCACCGAACGAATGACGCACAAGTCATCCATCATTCTGGCGGTGAAGGGCAAGAGTTCGCTGACCCACCCACCGGATTCGCCGTGTCGTGTGAACTTGAATTTCGAAGGTGCGATGGGAAATCGTTTCTGTTTGGACGTCATTGTCGTCAGACGTTGACCGTTGCGCACGGATTCCGGCAAATCCTTGTCGTACCACTCGTCCATCTTTGGCTTGTAGTCGAACGTGTCCTGCTGACAGGGGGCTCCCGCCATAAACAGCCAAACTGCTCGTCGGGCTTTGGGAGCATACTGCCTCAGGAATTCGGGCACTTCGCCAGTGGCCATTGCGTTGGCGTTTTCCGCATTCAGGCCCGTCAGGGCTGCTGTTCCCAGACCCATCGCTCCTTTGGCAAAGAAGTGACGTCGGGTCTCAGCGAGCATGTGTTGTTGATAAAGATTCATTTGTTGATGACTTCATCCAGGTTCAGGATCAGATTTCCAACCATGGTCCACGCCGCAAATTCCTCGGGCACGACATCGCCTCGTGCCTTTGTTTCGCCGACCTTCAACAGCCGTTTCGCAGATTCAGGATCAGCCTGGTAGTCCGCCAGATTGGCTTCGTAATCAGCGACCAGTCCCTGAACTTCAGTTGCTGACGGTTCGCGAAGTACAGCCTGCTGCAGCATCCATGCGGCACGTTCCGTCGGTGTCGGACCGGATTCGCTGAAAGAGCGTTCGGCCAGTCCGCGAGCACACTCAACGTACTGCGGATCATTCATCAGCAACAGTGCCTGCAACGGCGAATTTGTCCGCTCCCGTCGTACGACGCAGGCTTCTCGCGAAGGCGCGTCAAAAGTGCTCATTTGCGGCGGTGGAGCTGTTCTCTTGATAAACGTATACAACGTTCGTCGATGAACTTTGTCGCTACCTTCGTCTTTTTTGAATCGAACGGTATTCGATCCGGAATAGCCAACGGCGAACCAAAGCCCATCCGGCTGTGGTGGTTTCACGCTTGGTCCGCCCATTCTCTCAGACAACAACCCACCGACATGCAGAGCGTGATCCCGTAGCTGCTCTGCGTCCATGCGAAATCTCGGACCGCGTGACAGATAACGGTTCTCAGGATCCTTTTCGTAATCAGCAGATGTCAGGTTTGCGGACTGCCGGTACGCGGCCGACATGACAATCAGTCTGACCAGGTGCTTGACATCCCAGTCGTGCTGGGCACCATCAAGTTGTGGCATCATAAATTCCGCACACAGCCAGTCCAGCAGCAGAGGATGAGTTGGTGCCTCACCCTGTGATCCGAAATCTTCCGCCGTCTTGACCAGTCCTGTGCCAAAGAACTGTTGCCATATACGATTGACGGTGACTCGTGAAGTCAGGGGATGGTTGTCCGCGGTTAACCAGCGGGCAAGCCCAAGTCGGTTGCTCGGGGCTCCCTGCGGCAGTTCAGGCAAAACGGCCGGCACAGCACGTGAAACCTGCTGGCCTTTCTGTTCGTACTCACCCCGCGTCAGCATGTGCGCCGGCTTTGGTTCCTTCTTCTCTCGAAAGACAAGGGTCGTGGGAGCGGACTTGCGAATTTCGTTGAGACGATCGGCGCTTTTCTTGATATCGTCCTGAAGTGGAGCCACGGTCTTATGAGACGCAACATAGCCGAACTCCAGAAAATAATTCGTCAGCGTCTTTGCTTCGTCCTCAGTGCGTTTGTCGGCAGACTTTGTCAGGACAGCCAGTACATTTTTTGGCAGCGATTTCCGCTTGGCAGCCAGTTGGTCCTTCTGCCAGGCAGCAAACGAATCGTACAGCGGCTGCTGATCTGTCTTACTGACGACGCCGGCTTTGTCCCAATGAACCGTTCCGTCAAATTGAGTAAATGCCCAGCCTTTGACTTTGGCTCCGGGCTTGAATCCAACGTCAGCCACTGGCACCTCCAGACGCACCCATTCACCCAGCTTTGGCAGATCTGCCATTCGCCTGCGGCTGACAGAATTCGCTTTGCCCCAATCGATATGGTCTCCGCCCCAGTAGGCTCGATGGTTCCAACTGCCATCGTTCCACTGCAGCATGATTTCCTTTGGCGGATTTTTCGCATCCAGATGGACGTAACAGAAAAATACGTCGTCTGCCCCGATTGTTAAAGGCTCAGGTGCGTTGTCGAACAGGTGCTGACTCAGGCCCGTGGCCGTCCGCTCGCTGCTGGACTGCCCGCTGAACACGGGCGCCGGGGCCTGCACGAAGTTCCATGGTGTGTTGCCCTGAGATTTCGCCCCCGACGGAACAGAATCTTCGACCCACACGAACTCCTTCGGTTCCGAACGAATCGGCGCCTGAGGTGTTTCCGGCTCGACGTATTCAATCGACGCCAGATACTGTTTCAGCTCTTGCTGTAAGGTCGCACGTTTCGTCTCCAGGTCTGCGACCTGCTGTTTTTGCTGGCCGGTCAGGACTTTAAGTACAGGTGCCGGATCCTTTTTGTTGCCGTCCAGTGGTGCTCCGTCGATGCTGTTGAAGTAGGCGTACAGCGAATAGAAGTCCTTCATCGTCAGCGGGTCGAACTTGTGATCGTGACACCTTGTACAGTCCAACGTCAGCCCCATGAACACAGTGCCGGTTGTGACCACTCGGTCCACCACATTGCGGACATGAACTTCTTCGGCGATGGAACCGCCTTCGCTGGTTGTGACGTGGCAGCGATTGAATCCAGTAGCAACAATCTGTTCGTCTGTCGGATTCTCAAGAAGGTCCCCCGCGAGTTGCTCTATTGTAAAAACGTCGAAGGGTTTGTTCTGATTGAAGGCGTTCACAACCCAGTCTCGGTAGGCCCACATTTCGCGGTAGTTGTCCAGATGCAGGCCGTGAGTGTCGCCATATCGAGCGGCGTCCAGCCAGTATCTCGCCATGTGTTCACCGAAGCGAGGGGAACTAAGCAGGCGTTGAACAACGGTTTCGTAGGCCGTCGGCGAGGTGTCAGCGACGAATGATTTGACTTCTGCGATCGTGGGCGGCAAGCCGTTCAGATCCAGAGTCACTCGACGGATCAATGCAATTCGGTTGGCATCCACGCCTGGCGTCAGTCGGTTTTCCAGCAGACGCGAACGTACAAAGTGGTCGATCTCAGTGACCTCGGCAGCGGTGTCGGTCATGCCAGGAACATCCGGGCGTTCGACTTCTGTGAATGCCCAGTGAGTCCCCCATTGAGCACCCTGAGCAACCCATCGGCGCAGAATGTCTACCTCTGCGGCCGACAGGCTCTGTCCTGAATCTTGCGGCGGCATCTTCAGGTCGGCATCGGTCGTCACAATGCGAGCCACAAGCTGGCTGTCGGCTGACTTTCCTGGAACGATGGCCCGGACACCACTTTTCAGCACCTTTTTCGCATCGTCTTCAAGGTCCAGACGCAGCCCGGCCTGTCGTTCCGCAGCATCTGGTCCATGGCAACGAAAACACTTGTCGGACAAGATGCTTCGCACCTGGCGCTGAAAAGACACCTGCTGAGCGGCCACCGGAGCTGCGGCAACGACTGAAATAATCAAGGTAAGGGCAGCAGAATATGCGTTCATGATGATCTGTGTCGTCTGCGCAAGTGGTGTGGAACGAAAGGCACGAGCCGGTGAGCTTCACCATCATCGCTTCAGGAATGATTTCTGGCGGGATTGCAAGGTTGGTGAGCGGAGATTTGTGTTCAGGGTGTGGAGTTCGGAGTTTACCCGGATACGGGCAGAAACTGATGTTTTTTTCAGGACACTTCCCTTTTTGGGAAGGTGTAGAGTCGTCCTTCTTCGCGTCTCTGAGATAATGTTGACTTCCGCAGGGATCCCGCGCGATCCCGGAATCGGGTGAGTTTACTTTTTGCCGTCTCGTGATACCGTAGTCAGTCAGGGGCTGGCGAACTTCTGACAGTTGCCGCCGCCCACACTCTGGTTGCCTGTCATCAACAGGCAAATCGACTGTCATCTTCTGAATGACGTCGGTTCCGCCGTCCGCGGTCGGCCACTTCGATTTGAATTGGGAAGTTTTTTCATGACAACAGCCAATCTTTCTTTGGATGGAAAAGATTACGAACTGCCGGTTGTAACTGGTAGTGAAGGCGAAACTGGCGTCGACATTGGCAAGCTGCGAGCGCAGTCCGGAGCCATTACTGTCGATCCGGCGTTCACCAGTACCGGAGCCTGCAACAGCGCGATCACTTTCATTGACGGCGAAAAAGGAATTTTGCGTTATCGCGGATATCCCATCGAACAACTGGCAGAGAAATCCGACTTTGTTGAAGTGGCCTGGCTGTTGCTGTACGGCGAACTGCCCAACGCTGAGCAGTTAAAGGATTTTCGCGCTCAACTGACGTACCACAGCCTGATCCACGAGGACATGAAGAAGTTCTTCGAGGGCTTTCCTAATAATGCTCATCCGATGGCGATGCTGTCGGCGATGGTCGCTTCGCTGTCGGCATACTACCCGGAAACTGAAGACGAGAATCACGAGCAGAATATCGTTCGACTGATTGCAAAGGTGCGAACTCTGGCCACCTATGCGTACAAGAAGTCCATTGGCCAGCCGATGGTGTATCCGCAGAACAAGCTGAAGTATTGTGATAACTTTCTTCACATGATGTTCGCCGTGCCGTGCGAGGATTACGAAGTCAATTCGATTCTGGCCAAAGCCCTGAACATGCTATTGATCCTGCATGCGGACCACGAGCAGAACTGCAGCACATCGACTGTGCGGATGGTCGGAAGCAGTCGAGCCAACATCTTTGCGTCAATATCGGCAGGAATCTGTGCCTTGTGGGGGCCACTTCACGGCGGAGCAAATCAAGCTGTGCTCGAAATGCTGCAGATGATCGACGATGACGGTGGTGACTATCAGAAGTGGGTTCAGAAAGCCAAAGACAAGGATGATGGATTTCGGTTGATGGGCTTCGGACACCGCGTTTACAAGAACTTCGATCCTCGCGCAACAATTCTTCGCAAAATGTCTGATGAAGTCCTGGCGGAACTGGGTGTCGAGGACCCACTGCTGGACATCGCCAAGAACCTGGAAAAGGTCGCATTGGAGGATGAGTACTTCGTCAGCCGGAAACTGTATCCGAATGTCGACTTCTACAGCGGCATTTTGTATCGCGCGATGGGCATCCCGACGAATATGTTCACGGTCATGTTTTCTATCGGTCGCCTTCCGGGCTGGCTTGCTCACTGGAAGGAGCTTCGCGACGAAGATTCCCGCATCTACCGACCTCGGCAAATCTATACCGGATCGACGGCAAGAGACTACGTCGATGTCGATAAACGTGGTTAGCCGGAACGCGTTCATCGTTGTCCACAGCTGCATGGGCGACAGGGCCGTGGCCCGTGGGGCCCCGGCTCGATGGACTCATTGCATATAGTTTCACCAAAGAACGATTCGTCACATAGATATGTCAGATGCCCCTCTCAATATTGCCGTTAACGGAGCCGTCGGCCGAATGGGACAGCGCATCGTCGCGTTGACGATCGCTGACGAGGAGCTACAGCTTTCCGCGGCTCTTGAACACGCTGCCTGCTCCAGGCTTGGTGAAGACGCCGGAGAAGTCTGCGGTGCCGGGAAATGCGGGATTGCCGTCACATCAGAGCTGGGTGAGCGGGTGGACGCGGTGATTGATTTTTCGCTGCCCGAGGCGTTGGATTCAATTCTGGCTCCGTGCGAACAGCGCCGCATTCCACTGGTGATCGCGACAACAGGCTACACGGACAGTCAACGAGAACAAATCGCGGCAGCAGCTCTGAGTACGCCCATCGTAATGGCCCCCAGCATGAGTATGGCCGTCAACCTGGTGATGAAGCTGGTGGAAGATGCGGCACGAGTTCTGCATGACAATTCTGATGGCGTTGATGTTGAAATAATTGAACGACACCATCGCTTTAAAGAGGACGCTCCCAGCGGCACCGCGCTGCATTTCGGTAAGATTGTTGCGGAGCAAATGGGGCAGGAAAACCACGTGCACGGTCGTGAAGGGCGTCCGGGCAAGCGACCACAGAACGAGATTGGATACCACGCACTGAGAACCGGCGACAACGTCGGTGAACACACGATTGTTTTCGGCATGCTGGGCGAGACAATCGACCTGACTGTGCGCGGCCATACTCGTGACAGCTATGCTTACGGCGCTCTGGCTGCCGCGAAATACGTGGTCACTCAGGGAGCCGGACTATACACCATGAAAGATGTGCTGGGGCTGTAAACTGTTCGGTTGTTGATGGCCGCGGCGGGCTCTTGTCATTCCAGGTCAGTTAGTCTCATGAGACCCGCTTACCCGGCGAATGTCTGGCCACCGCCGTCGACTCGGATAATCTGACTGCTGACAAAACGCGCGGCGTCCGTACAGAGGAAACCGACCACTGAAGCAACCTCTTCAGGGCGGCCATAACGATCCAGGGTACCTTCGGTTGCCATCCGTTCCTTGTCGATTTCGTGTATCCGCAGAAAGCGTTCTGTGACCGTGCCACCCGGTGCCACACAATTCACCGGAATATTGTGCGGCCGCAGTTGTTCCGCCAGGCAGCGAGTCCATGCATGAACTCCCGCTTTCGCGACGCTGTAGATCGACCCCTGCGGTCGGCCGACACAGCCTGCGATGCTTCCGATCGTAATAATTCGTCCCTGTTTGCGCGCCATCATTTCTGTCGCCACCGCACGACAACACAGCATCGTACCCAGTAAATTTCGGTCCATGACGCTCTTTAAATCGTCAACCGAAATTTGCAGGCAGTCGTCGTCGTCGGGGCGACCACCCTTGCCGGCCGCTGTGCCCCCGGCACCAATGTCGCCCCCCGCGCAGCACACAAGGATGTCGATCTGCTGCCATTTTGCTCTGATCTCATCGGCGACACGCAGAACATCTTCTTCACGGGTGACATCACCCCACGTGGCCATCGCCTCGGTGTCGTTCTGTTCTGCAATGTCAGCGGCGAGTTCTTCCATCGTGCCTCCTTCGTCGAAGGTACGTGGACTGTCCGGCCGACTACCGTGTACAGCCACCTTAGCGCCCAGCCGAGCAAGTTCTTCGGCCATAACCTTTCCCAGTCCGCGTGAGGAACCGGTGACCCATGCAACCTGAGACGCGAGTGGCTTGTTTTCCATAGTCATGTGCGTTGTTCCGCTGGATTAATTTCGGGAGTCACGTGTCACGCAGACGTATTCACGATCTGCCACATGTGTGATGGTCCAGAGCATTGACGAGCAAATGACTGGACATTCTCAGACATCCCTGTGATTCTAAGGATTGTGACCGCAGACCTCCACGCAGCAGCGTCCTCTGTTATGGAATGCACATGTACATCGCGCAAATGTTTCCCGCTGGGCTGATCGTTGTCGTTTCGTGTTGTTTGCATACGGAAGTCGCCTCCGCCGGTAATCCGCGAGATGCTTCAGATACGGATGGTGTGTCGGGCGGATTGTCTGCAGCGCTGCAAAAGGAAGAACAGACAGTTCGAGTGACCATTCGCCTGGTGGATGCCGACACGGATGCGCCGGTGCACGGTGTCGTGCGTGTTACTCAGAAATCAGACGGCGGTCGGGTCCGCTTACCCAAATTGATTGAACGCAGGAACGGATGGTACACGACCGTCCCGGTCGTCACTGTGTCCCTGCCGGCGACCGTTCTGACGTTCGAAGCGTTACGAGGACTGCAGACGGAAACGGCTCGCGTCGAAATGGATGCATCAGCAGGTAAGGATCAGACCGTAACGTTACGTCTGAAACGATTTTACAACGCCGCCGATCGAGGCTGGAAGAATGGCAACACACATCTGCACATCATGAAACGCACTCGGGAGGAAACTGAACGGTATCTCCGTGAAGTTCCTGAATCGGATGGTCTGGACTTGGTCTACCTGTCCCACCTTCGCCGCATTCCGGATGAAAAATCGTATGTCTCAAACGGAATCGTCGAACAGGGACTGTCCGATGATACTTTCACCCGGCTGTCCGCCGGAAATGTTCTGTTTCGTCCAGGAGAGGAGCATCGTCACAACTTTGGTCGTGGGGGCGAAGGATATGGCCACGTGATGCTGCTGGATCTCGTGAAATTGATTCGGCCAGTCAGCATCGGTCCCGGGATCATGCGCAGTGGTACCGACGGAATCGCCCTGCAACGTGGCATTCGTGAAGCTCGTCGGGACGGAGCGACGGTCATCTGGTGCCACAATGCTAACGGCTTCGAAGACATTCCCAACTGGGTGACAGGTACGCTGGACGCACAGAATATTTTCGATGGCGGTAACCGTGGTAGTTACAGGGATTCATTTTATCGATATCTGAACATTGGAATGCGCATTCCATTTTCGACAGGTACCGATTGGTTCATCGACGATTTCTCCCGAGTCTATGTGCCGCTGCAGGGGAAACTCTCCAGCAACGCATGGCTGAAGCAACTGGAGTCGGGACGATCGTTCATCACAAACGGTCCCTTGCTTGAATTTTCGGTGGATGATTACGGCGTCGGGGACACGTTGAGTTTATCTGATGCGAAAGAGGTTCGGATGACCGCAAAGGCTGCCGGGCGTGTTGATTTTCGCTGCATCGAACTGGTGCGAAACGGCAAAGTGATCGCCGCTGTGAACACCGGGCCTGCAGGAGGACATTATGCAGCAATGCTGGACGAATCCATCCTGCTGGATGAGCCCTGTTGGCTGGCGCTCAGAACGCCGCTCGAAGGAGCGAAGAACGAATTCGATCAGCCGATTTACGCGCACACCAGTCCGATTTACGTGGATTTTCGGAACCGCCGCCCATTTCGTCCGGAAGTCGCACTGAATCTCGTCAGCGAGATTGAAGACAGTCTGCAGATTGTTCGTGAAAAGGCGGTGTTTGCGAAGGATCCAGAACTGCAATCGGTGATGGAGGTCTACCGGACCGGCCTTCGAATTCTGCGACAAAAGCTCAGGGACCACGGCCAGTAACAGTCGCCCGCAATCCAAACCTCGGATCCAACTAGCGGGTTCGGGTATCAGGTATCTGTTTCCCCGACGCGGATCCGGCCTCGAGCGAGAGTTCGTCTATCACTTTTGAGATGGAATGGAGATTCTCCATATCCGAACGGTGATGCATTTCCGCTGTTCGATCGATGCGGCGAACTTCATCTTTCCAGTAATCCACGTCGTCAGAAAGCTGTTCAACGTTTCCGTGCAGCGTCTGTAACTGACCGTTCATGGCATCGTTCGCGCGGCGTCCTTCCTCAAACCGCGATTCGAGAGATGCGAGTTTGTTATCAAAGTCTTCCCTGGCTTCCTGCAGCTGTGTTTCACACGACGGATATCCGGTTGGTTGCCTGACGTTGTGTCGAGGTGCCCACAGGCCGGCTTGGGTTTGCAGTCCAGGCGGCGCATGCGGGTCAACAGTCGGCAGGTCCTTTGGGTACGCAATATGTGACGATGAACCAATGCCTGTGGTGTTACAGCAGGCGAGGCTTTCACCGCACGAATTTTCACCGCAGCTACAGCAGCTGGACTTATCCGACGTGAACTGGTCGACGACCGAACACCCCGTATTTGTCGCGGTCACGGACAGAACGACGATTGCCATGAATCGGTTCAGCCGAGGACAGACGCGGACAGCACGCTTTTTGATGTCGTTCATTGAATTCTCCACTACGAATAATCACACGCGATTACGGCAGTCTTTCCGCAGTCGCACGTTACATGAATTTCGACAAGATTTCCGGACTGGTCACGGACTTCCTCGACCGTTGCTGAGTCACCCTGCGTCTGGCCTGCGACCGCTGAAGTGTTACTCGTGCCGACACGAATCGGTGCGCTGTTGACTCGCACCTGGTCTTCAGACAGCACACGTTTACCTGACGTTCCGGTCATTGCAGTTTACCTATTCTGTTCACTGGTCGTCCTCCAGAATTCCTTCGGACATCTGCACCCAAATCAAACCGAAGCTGCGTGCAATTATCCAGCTGACGACTCCGGCGGCGACCGTTCGCATTAGAATTTCAGACGGGCCAACGCTCCGCATGACGCCGATGCCAAGCGTTAACATGCTCATTGAAAAACCGAAAGCCTTCGACAATGGCGGAGACGGCTGGGCTGTTTTGCCTTCACTCATCAGGCGGCCTCCGTATTCTCTGCCGGTGACCACGCGGGTGCGTCATTCGATTCCGCCCGTTGAATCAGGTCGTCCCCCATGATTTCCTGATAGGGCAGCACCACCACCGTTTCCACATTCATGTCCCGAGGAAGTTCCTGATAGGCGATAATGGCGAGATCCGGTGTTGGCCGGGCAAGCAGTTTCTTCATCGGACGCCGTAGCTTCTGATCGATCAGTATCGCGAGTGGCTGATGAAGTCGCTCTGCATCGGCAAATGCGGCCTTGACGTGATCAATGAATCGAGAAAGAACGTCAGGTCCAATCGCCAGAGTGTCTTCGTGTATCGATTGTCTCATCTGTGCATCCAGCTGTGGCTCAATCGCGATGATTCTGAGCAATCCGTCCCTGTTCCGATATGGCTCACAGACCAGGCGCCCGAGGTCCACTCGCACTCTGTCTGTTAAAGACTCTGTGGTTTCGCAATCTGGTGCATGATTCACGATCGATTCCAGGATCAACGCCATGTCAGCCAGAGGTATGCGGTCTTCAGCCAGCTGTAAGAGGACCCGATGCAGGGTTCCCATGCGAATCGTGTCCGGTGTGATTTCTTCAACGATGGTCGGCGCGAACTCCTTCACTCGCTCCAGCATCTGTTTCAACGCTTCGCGAGTCAGTAGTTCATGAGCATGCCGTTTCAGCACTTCACCCAGATGGGTAATAAGGACGCTGAGCGGGTCAACGACTGTACAGCCCTGCAGTTCCGCTGCACGGCGGGCTTCTGGAGCGACCCAGGATGCGCGAAGTCCGAATGCGGGTTCGACAGCAGGTTCACCGGGCACGGTTACGTCCTTGCCCTCGGGGTATATTGCCAGTTGCTGCTCAACTCGCACTTCTGCTCCAGCGACTCTGCGGCCGGCAATCATGATGCGATACTCATCGGATTCGAGAGTCAGGTTGCTCTGCAGCTGAATCGGAGGAATCCAGCTTCCGTTACCTCGGGAAAATTCCCGCCGTAGGGCTGTGATTCTTTCCGACAGACCTTTGACGCGACTCGTTGTGATATACGGAACCAATCGAGAGCCAACTTCCACGACGGCTCGATCCGCCAGAAGGAATTCATCCAGATTCTGCGTATCGTCAAATTCTTCTGGAGCTGCGTCGCTGTCGGAGCCAGCGTCGGTTGCCGTCTGAGGCTTCGGGGCCCCCTTGCCAAGAAACAGAAGCAGTCCGGCAGCAACGCCCAGGAACGGCAGCTTGGGAAGCCCCGGCATCATTGCTACGACAGCCAGAATTCCCGCACCAATCCAGATGGGACGGTCGCTCTTGAACATCTGGTCCCGAATTTCATCGCCAAGACTTTCATCCGACGATGTTTTTGTGACCAGCACACCTGACGTCGTGGCAATCACCAGAGCGGGGATTTGCGAAACCAAGCCGTCGCCGACGGTCAGAATCGAATACGTTTTTATGGAATCCACGAACGACAGACCGTTCGTCATCCCAATGATTACTCCACCGACGAGATTGACGGCAGTAATAATCAAACCCGCGATGGCATCGCCACGGACAAACTTGCTGGCACCGTCCATCGCTCCGTAGAACTCGGTTTCCTGTGACAACTCGTCTCTTCGTTTGCGCGCCTGAGCAGAATCGATTTGACCGGCATTCAGCTCGGCATCAATGGCCATCTGCTTTCCAGGCATCGCGTCCAGTGTGAATCTGGCTGCGACTTCTGAGACGCGTGTGGCACCCTTGGTGATCACCATAAATTGAATGGTGACCAGGATCAGAAATATCACCAGACCGACGACTAACTGACCACCAACCACGTAATTGCCAAATGCTGTGACGATGTTTCCGGCGTCGCCGTTCAGCAGAATGAGCCGGGTTGTGGCGACATTCAGGGACAGCCGGTACAGCGTCAGCAGCAGCAGCAGCAGCGAGGGGAAAACGGACAACTCCAGGGCCCGTTTGGCGCTGAGCGTCACCAGCAACAACAGGGTTGTGGTTCCCAGGTTGGCAGTCAGCAGCACGTCCAGCAAGACGGGCGGCAGCGGAACCAGCATGACGATGAGCCCCACAAGCATACCCAGCGACAACAGAGTTTCACTCTGCAGCAGCCCGTTAGGGCCGGCGATGCTGGTTGTGGGAGGTTGTGCTGGCACAGTCTTGTTCTTCGGACTTCAGAGTCTTCGATACGAAAGGTTATCTATGACCGGTAACGTTTGCAGTATTTGAGCAACAGAGTGTTTCCGCTTTATGTGCCTCGTCAGTGAAAGCTCAAACTCAGTACGCGGGCAATCAGTTGCCAGCCATCAACCATTACGAACAGCAGTATTTTGAACGGCGTAGAGATGATCATTGGAGGCATCATCATCATCCCCAGTGACATCAGGATGACAGAGACCACCAGGTCAATGAGCATGAAAGGGATATACAGGCAGAAGCCCATGATGAAAGCAGTCTTCAATTCACTGATGACATATGCTGGAATCAGAACTCGCATCGGCGTGTCTTCGGCAGTCTGGATGGAACGGATGTCTGCCATTCGTGCAAACAGTGCAATGTCAGTTCTCCTGGTCTGAGCCAGCATGAAACCGTGAAGGGCAGTGGCCGCGTTAGTGAACGCAACTTCGCCGGTGATGTCTTCAGCCAGGTATGGCTTGATGGCGTCTGCTTCGATCGTCGAAAAGGTCGGCCCCATTACGAAGAACGTGAGAAACAGAGACAGTCCGAGAATCACCTGCGTCGGAGGAATTTCCTGTGTCGCCAGGGCCCGTCGCACAAATGACAACACGATCACGATTCGCGTGAACGCCGTCATCGTTACCAGGGCTGACGACAGGAACGCCATTCCGCCCAGAAACAGCGCAACCTTCAACTGCGGCGAAAGTTCCTGGAACGCGCCGGATTCTACGACCTGCTGCAATGTCGATGCGGAATCCATTCCGAATATTGTTCTTTATGCTGTCGACTCGATATGAGTTTCTGTGGACGGCGACAATAACGATTCCGGTTCTCCGTTTGCCAGAATATCCGGAAACGCCTGTGGTACCGGCACGATGCTCTGGATGCCGCCTGCGTCACATCCAACAAGGGCCTGGACGCCTCGAAGTTCTACCAGTGATATGGAACGATTCGGTCCCAGAATAACTGTCTCCATGATTTGAGACTGTCCCTTGGCGACGGGAAGGATCCCGTGTTTCGTCTGCCAGCGGCGGATTGCCAGTGCGGTTAATCCGCACAGACACATAATGATGACGGTCCATGTTCCCAAACGGATCAGCATATCGGTATGAGTTGGCTCAATCGCAGCTGCGATTGCAGGTTCCTGCGTCTCATCCGTGAGGTCGAGGAATGCGGCGGTTGGCGTTTTGGCAGGGGGCTCTGGCGTTGGGGCCTGTGTCTGTTGTTGACGCTCCACTGTCGGAGTGTCGCTCGCGGTCTGGTAGTGTACCGGAGTTATCGGCGAAACAGTCTGGCCGTGACGTAGAACGGCTTGAGGTGTCGTCGCTGGAAGTGCTGACGGAGCTGCTGCGAGTGCGGTCGACGCGGTCTGAGAAGGGGGAGCCTTTGGCTGCCATTGGCCGTGCGCGGTCTGCGCGGACGAAATAATTGTCAGGGCGATCAGAAAACAGGCGGGCCGAAGGCACATGGTCGCCGTAGTGAGACCGCATGTGTTTCCTGGGTGTAAAACGTCGACGCAGGCTCGAACCGACGGCATCTCCGACAGCCGGTGATTTGGGAACGCAATAACAAAGCTCGCGCGGAACTTTACAGCAGAGTCAGCGTCGCCTGACGATGTTTCCTGTTTCGTTTCTGGAAAATCAGACGGCTGAGACATCAGACTGCTCCTGCAGCTGTCGGTAGCTCTTCTGAGCCGAGGCCGTCGACCGACGCCACTTCTGTCACTCGAACAGCAAATCGGTCATTAATTACGACGACCTCCCCACTGGCAATCTGGACTCCCTGTGCCATGACACTGACAGGTTCGTTCAGGTCTCGATTCAGTTCCACGACTGATCCTTCTCCGAGCTGCAGCAACTCTCCAAGTCCCATCGTGACACGGCCGATCTCAACGGAAATGTCGACCTGCACGTCAGAGAAGCGTTCAAGCGTGGAATGTTTTGCATTGGGGCGTGACACTGCTTCCGGGAATTCTGCCGGGTGGACCTCCGTCGCTTCGGCGTCGGGCGCGCTGACGGTGGATGCCGGATCGACAGCATCATCCGCAGCAGCATTGGTTTCGGCTCCGTCGGCGACTTCCGTTGTCGCGATGTCCTCTTCTTTGACAGGTTCGTTCACGAGACTCCCTCTCTGTTTGACGCGACAATCTGGAATCCCTGTCGCGTGCCGAGTCTGCATGGATGGCCCAGCCACTGAAGGCGACCATCGACGATTAATTCCATGGGTTGGCAAACGGGCTGGTCAAGCGTCAGGTAGTCGCCGACCTTCAATGAATCAAGTTCTGCCAGAGACATCGTTGTGTCGCCCAGTCTCGCGATCAGGTTGACTGGGATTTTTTCGGCAAGAGCTCGAATCTGTGGAGCCGGTCCCGCCTGCACCTCTTCTTTGGTTACGTCGGCGATACCGATGGTGGCCAGTCCTGATTGAGGCATCAGCCAAATTGCCTGTTCCTGCCCTATGCTGGTCTCGAACACCACTTGAGTTCTGACGATCACCTCATCAGGGGGAAAACACGGCTCCGCATCGGACGGGCAATCACACAATCCTGCTCACACTCCAAAGGGTGGATTTCCGGCCATGCGTGACTGATCGCTCTGGTGATTTCTCCCAACAGCAGCTCTACCATTGAGGTCTCGACAGTCGTCAGATCGCGAACTTCCGGCCACTCCTCGCACGGCGTGCCGAGCATGTCGTTAACCAGCAGCAGGATCCTCCGTGAGGAGAAAGCAAAGAGACTGGGGAAGGGCTCCGGCCCGATCTGTAGTCGAGCTGCGTAGCCTGGATCTGCCAGTTCGTTTACGGCTGTGATAGCAGCGGAAGAATCGGTGGTGCCAAGCGAGATACCAATGTCGGTGCCCAGCAGTGACTGCCAGTTTTCCTGCAGCCTCGAGGTCACGGTGCCCTGCCACGCTATCAGCGCAGCGTCGGCATCACTCGTCAAGCGAGGCGCCTGTGAAAAAATATTGAATGCACTGGCTTCAGTCTGACTCATTGGACGTTGTATTCATCGAACAACACGTTGAAGATGCGATCGTACCCGTCAGGAAACAAGACCGAGTTGAACTGATCCCGCACTTCTCGACGCAGACGATTCTGACCGGCCCCACCACGGATTTCTTCCAGACTCTTGTCTGAGATCTGGTTCAGCAGCCAGTTCTTCAGAACCGCTCTTTTCTCCTCAAGTTTCAGCACAATGTCCTCTTCCTCCTCTTTCGGCACCTGATGTGTCACGGTGACTCGCAGGTACCGAGTCAGCTGACCTTCATTCAGATTGACGACAACGGATTCAAAAGGAACAAAGGCAGTGTCATCCGGGTCCGGCGGTTCGAAGATCGGCTGTGGCTTAGGTTCGTCTGCGGGAGCCTCAGAAGACGGTGGCATGAGGAAGGGAACGGCGACGCCCATGCCGCCGCATAGCAATGTGACCAGAATCCAGGGAATTGGACTGCCCTTACCGGCACTGCCACTCGCCCCTTCTGCTTCGTCTTCATTTTTTTTGGCTTCTGCTGCCATTGTTGGAGCTCTTCACGTTGATTTTGAAAGTCCTGAGCCGGTCACCACAGACCGTCAAATGGAGATTTCCCGTGAGTTCATCGGCGACAAAGGGGTCCGGTCGTGATGATTAGACCGGTCACGCAACGTTCCGGGTGCTGAACTTTCTTCGCGATTGAGGCTCCTTCTGCGGTCGCGAGGGTGTTTTCCTGGACAGTGGGTGCAAACACTCACTGTCCCCTGGGGCCCCCGCGCAGTAGGCGCCGAGGGGCAAAGGGTCCACGGATGATCGTTGCCTGCGACAGTCGCCGAGTCTATGGCGTTGCCGGAAGGGCAGCGGGTATTTCGTGGACTCATGACCGAATCGGTTGTTTATCGTCCTCGTTTCTCTACTATCGTCGCGACGTTGGTCGTCTGAGTGCCGGTTTCCTGGTCAAACACGTCTGTGGGCTGCGTCAACCGGGCGTCTGATGGGAGCAACGCATGAGATGCGGAGGCTGAAATCGCATCGACTCACGGCCCGGCCCGTATCAGAAAGGGTGTTCAATGCTGACGCTGTGTATTCTGGGACTTGGCCTAGCTATTGTTATTGGCGGGATTCTTGGTCTGCGTCTGCACGCGTTTATCGCCCTGGTGCTGGCGGGAATGGCAGTGGCGCTGTTGACGCCGACCAGACATGTGGAAAGATCGGCCGTTCTGGAAGCGGCCATTGATGTCGAATCGATCACCGCCGATGGCGTCATCAGCTTCGTCACAGCGACGAGCGCTTCCGATGCCGTATTGCTGCTCGACAATGGCCGTGACAGTGCGATGACGACCGCTGCTTCCGTGGAAATGCTTTCGGACGGGCGGGGTCAGCTGTTATTTACTGATGGGGGCGTGGCCAATGTCATGTCGTTGGCGCCAGCGGATGAAGTGATCGTTCTGTCACGGACCGAGTACGAATCTGCCCAGCAATTGGCTGCCAGCACATTTGTCTCCCGTATTACGTCAACGATTGGTGAATACTGCGGCAAACTGGCGATCCTGATTGTGGCTGCGTCAATCATCGGCCGGTGTCTGCTGGACAGTGGCGCAGCAGACCGAATCGTCAATAGCACACTGAGTCTGTTGGGCGAACGCATGGCTCCTGCGGCCTTTGTGTTCAGCGGTTTCACACTGGGCATCCCTGTGTTCTTTGACACGGTGTTTTATTTGATGATTCCGCTGGGCAAGGCATTGCGTTTACGCACGGGGGGTAACTATCTGTTATATGTGCTGTCCATCGTGGCAGGTGGCACAATGGCACATTCGCTGGTACCGCCCACACCCGGTCCATTGTTTATTGCCGAAGAATTCGGGGTGCCCATCGAATCCATGATTCTGGGTGGTTGTCTCGTGGGGCTGTTCAGCGCGTCGATTGGAATGATCTATGCGTTCTGGATCAACGGACGCTGCGAATTGCCCCTCAGAGACATTGCAGATGTACCCGCTGCGGCGAAACCGGGCGATCAGAACGCTCCGGGATTGTTTGCATCTTTGGTACCGATTGTGTTGCCGGTTGTGCTGATCACCGGCGGTTCGCTGTTGAGCAAGTCTGGCGAGTCGTTTGCTGGGCTCGCTGTTTCTCCGGACGTGGCGCGAACGATCAAGACGCTTAGCGAAAAGAATCTTGCTCTGCTGATTTCGGCGGCCTTTGCAGTGATTATGTATGTCCGTGCAAAGTCTCCGTCGCGGGATCAGCTTTCGGAATCGCTGCAACACGCGATTGCCAGCGCCGGGCCGATCATTCTGGTGACAGCGGCCGGCGGCGCGTTTGGTCGGATGATGCGGCAGACAAGCGTAGCGGAACTGTTGAATGATTTGCCGGGCACTTCGCCCATAATGATTATTGTGGCCGCGTTCCTGGTGACGACGGCGGTGAGAACGGCTCAGGGGTCCGCTACGGTGGCGATGATTACTTCGGCCGGTATTTTCGGGGGTATCGTGGCCGGCGGAGCGGCGGGAGTGGACCCTTTGTACGTGGCATTGGCGGTGGGGTGTGGGTCCAAGCCCATCGCCTGGATGAATGACAGCGGATTTTGGGTGATTACTCGCATGAGTGGCATGACTGAAGGGGAAGGGCTGAAGTACATTACACCAATGACTGCGATCGCAGGAGTCGCCGGCCTGCTGGCGGTAATTGGCGGTGTGGTGCTGTTTCCGTAGCAGTGACGTGGTGCCGGTTGCAACCTCGACCTGAATCGACATACTACGGCCCTTCCTGACCCATCTGAGGAACAAGACAATGTCTGACGATCGAAGTGGCGCCGTAACACTCAAAGGCAATCCCGTTGATCTCGCCGGCGCCGCGTTGGCAAGCGGCGCTGCAGCTCCTGAATATTCGCTGCAAAGCAATGCTCTGGCAGAAGTGACCCCTGCGGACAGTGAGGGTCGGACTCGGGTTATTGCGACCGTGCCCTCACTGGATACTGGAACGTGCCACGAGGAAACGCGGAAGTTCAATGAGCACGCGGCTGGTCTTGAGAATACGGATGTTCTGGTTGTCAGCATGGATTTGCCATTTGCTCAGAAACGCTGGTGCGGCGCTGAAGGCATTGAGAATGTGCAGACACTCAGCGGCCATCGCTGTACAAAGTTTGGCGAAGACTATGGCGTGCTTATCAAGGGGGGGCCTCTGGATCGTTGCCTGGCTCGTGCTGTGTTCGTGGTTGGAGCTGACGGTAATCTGAAACACGTGGAATATGTTTCTGAGATCACTGAGCATCCCAATTACGACGCCGCGCTGGCAGCGGCGAAGGCATAGAGTTCGCCAACGGTTGTGTCTGTGTTTTCTATGAATCCCGATGGTTGACCAGAACACTTTCATCAGCACCAACGACGAACAACAGGCCGCTGAATTTGTCCGCAGCCAGGCAGCACTACGTGGCGTTTCGGCAGAATTTAAGACAGCCGTAATTCTAGGGTCGGGTTTGGGGGCCGCCGGAGACAGAGCGGAAGATCTGGGCGGCATCGTGGTCCGTTATGATCAGATTCCGCATCTGCCCTGTCCGGCTGTCGATGGACATGCCGGCCGATTGATTCTTGGAACCGGCGAACTGAGCGGGACCCTGTTGCTGCAGGGCCGAGTGCATCTTTACGAAGGGCATTCACTGGAGCGCGCGACGTTCGCGGTGCGAGTGCTGCAGCAACTCGGAGTACGAAATCTGCTGGTCACAAACGCAGCAGGTGGAATTAATGACGTCTTCCGCGTCGGTGATCTGATGCTGCTTAACGGGCACTGGACATTTCTTAACGTGAATCAGCCTGCCGGCGTCACTCGCAGGGTTCCGTCGACGAAGCTTTGGTGTGATCGGCTGCGACACGTCGCACGTTCTGTGGAATCTCCGTTGTCTGTACACGAAGGTGTATACGCCATGATGCAGGGGCCCAATTATGAGACGCCGGCCGAGGTGCAGATGCTGAAATCACTTGGGGTGGACGCGGTGGGCATGAGCACGGTTCCGGAGTCGCTGGCCGCATCGGCGGCCGGTATGAAAGTACTGGGTGTGTCGTGCATCACCAACCTGGCCAGTGGACTTTCTGATCAACCACTCAATCACGCCGAAGTCAGCCGCGTCGCCGCAAAGGTCGAAACGGACTTCGTCGAGTGGTTGTTCGATGTTTTGTCACGGCTTCCCGTCTGACTCGTTCTCGCCGACGATCTTCAGAAACGTCGCCCAGTCAGGGTGTTGATGGAACATCGCGAGATCCGGGTCGTTCAGAATGTGATGAACGTCATCAATACCGTCCTTGCGGTTGCCTGATGCCAGCAGCAAGTCCATCGCCCGTCTGGTCAATTCACTTTTCCTTGTTCCGGCTTCTTCCAACTCGACAGCTCTTCCGTAGACGCACGCCGTGTTGTAAATGGTCCACTTGCGTACGAATGTTGCCAGGTCAGGCACTGACTTCAAAACCTTTTCGGCCATTGCGATCCCCATGTCCGTCTTTCCCAATCGGACATCAGTCAGCGCGATCAAACTCTGAATCACCGGGTCTTCAGGGCTCAGACGATCAGCTTCTTTCAGGTCCCTCATTGCCAGCTGTGGGGAGCCTAGGCGAAGGTGAAGTGATGCCCGTGAAATATAACCATTGTAGTACCACGGAGAGTTGTTCATGATGGAGTTCAGCTTTTCGAGGGCTTCTGCGTACTTACCCTCGCGTTTCAGGTCCAATGCAGCTCTGGCATCGGTGCTGTGCTGTCTATCCATATTGGTGCGATACGCCGTCGCCATCGCTTTCTGAGTCAGTTCCGCGATCTGTTTTACGTGTGACGTGATACAGCGATTACAGGATCGTCTGGCCGCTGGGTAGCTGGACAGATGGAGCGTGATTACCAGCTGCATCATGGTTTTTAAGTTCTTTGGGGCGACCACGCCGCTCGCTTCCGAAGCCGTACGGATTTCCTGAAGGCAGTCGATCATGACGTCGAGTGCTTCTGGAGAGCCATCACTCCGCAGCAATCCGACTGTCTCAGTGACGGCAGACGGGTCGGTCAACAGCGTCTGTCTGGCCAGTCCCAGCCAGCGCGGATCGCTCAGCGCGCTGTATTGTTTAAGCAGGTAATTCTTCTGTTTGTGGTCCAGTGCATTGAACTGTTCGACAATTTCGCTCCGTTGCCGGTCTGTTGCACACGTCACGGCAGTCTTGAAGGCATTTCCACGCATGGTGCCGGTCACCGCCTTTGACCGAGATAATTTCAGTAGCCGTTCGGTATAAGCGGAATCCGGGTATGTTCTGATGGTGGTCATCAAAATGTCCGTGAATCGGGACTTTATAGCAGAGTCTCGTCGGGCCAGTTCTGCCTGTAGCTCTTCAGTCAATCCGTTCGTCGGTCCGACCGGCAACAGACGCTGCTGGATGTACTGACGGACAAGTTCCGCATCGGCCGCCTGTCCTGAGGCCAGCACAAATTCAACGACCAGGTCCTGAATCGCTGGTTCTGTGAGATTCAGTAACTCTCGCCGCGCGATGTGGACAAAGTCGGAGTTCTTCCGTTTCTTCAGCAGTGCCAGAAGAGACTTTACGGTTTTCGTCGTCGCCTCCGTGACGCGCTGACCGTTTGTTTCAGGTGTCGACGAATCGGGCGACGTGTCCGCGTCTGTCGCCGTCGAATATGCCATTAACTGATACTCCGTATATTCAGCCATCAGTTCCGGATACCGACTCTCTTTGACTTTCATTAACTCCTCAATCACACGCTGTCTAAGCTTCGGGCTGTCTTCGGCTTCGTGCCAGTATGTCCGGATGGCGCCACGTGTGCCGGGGGCAACGGACTGTACCAGTGAATGCAGCGCCGCTGCGCCAACTTTCGGACGATTATCGCGTACCAACTCGTTCAGGTACGACAGTACGTCAGGAAGTGCCACGCGATGAAGATTGGCCGCCACCAGTGACAGGTCGTCTTCACCGTGTTCGCGAGCTTCCGCAATCATCACCCTGAGCTCATCGGCGTTGAGACGATCGATGTTGGCTTCCATGGCAGCTCGCCGAACGCCGTTTTCCGGGTGCCTCAGGTCCTTCAATGCCTGTTTGAGGGGGACTTGTTCATAGACGGGACGAAGAGCTGCAGCCACGGCATCGGCTTGCGATTTGTGAAATAGATCGGGATGCCTGATCCTGTAACTGGAGCCAAGCGCCGACTGTAACCCGGTGACGTAGAACTGTTCAAACTGTACTGACGACGTGACGCGCTGCCGAGTTGGAATGCGGGACGTTTCCTCTCCGATCCGCACTGACAGGAGCCACCCGTAACCCGAGGAAAACATAGCAGTCATCCGGTCGTCACACTGAACACTCAGCACGACTCCTCGCACGTTCTGCTGTTTCAGTCGGCCGAATTCCTCGGTTAACGGTACGATCGAAAGGAAGTCAACGGGACGGTGAACTTCAACGATGGCCAGGCGGTTGTAGGGACCAATGCGTTTTGAGCGGATGTTGGCATGGCTGCGCACGGCCTCGTTGATCGATGCGGTGACGGTGGACGACGCATCCACAGCATTGGCTTTTCCGGAGGACCATTCCAGGAAGAGCTTTGGTTCACCGGCTCCCGGGCGGTCGACCTGGAAAGCCAGCCACCCTTCGCGAACGCTATCGGTATCAATGGTTGCGCGGTCCCTCAGCAGTGAGCTTGCAACCGATGGCTGGAACACTGCCGCTTTTGAATCCACCAGGCACCTGAACTGACTGTTCTTCAGCTCAAGCGGGCGACCTGATCTGTTGGTGATGCGGACATGCAGGTCTATCTGCCCGCGAAAGTTGTCGAGCCCGATGATGCGTGATCGGACCGCCATCACGTTCAGCTCAACACTCGGCGACGGATTGTCTGCCGATTTCGTACCCTCATCGGCGCCGATGGACTGCTGTGCACCGGCAGTGACGAATACCAACAGGGCAACACAAGTCTGCCGTTGGACGATGTGCGATAGTTTCACGACCGATTGCAGCATGAACGGACTCCTGCTGAGTCACCAGCCCCATTGTGAACGCTCGACAGGCTGTTATTCACAAGGGGCGGTACGACCGCATTGTACGCAGGAGTAAGGGCTGCGAGCAATCCGTTTCTCCGTGGGTGCTACTTGATGCTCACCAGTTCAATTTCAAAAATCAACAGGCTGTTCGGGGGAATGCTCGACTGTCCTCGTTCACCGTACGCGAGTTCCGGTGGAATGAACAGGCGGTACTTAGCACCGACCTTCATTAGTTGCAGGGCCTCGGTCCAGCCAGCTATCACCTGAGTCACACCGAAGGACACGGGACGATCAGCTTCTGTTGGTGCCACACCTTTGTAGGACTCGTCAAACACGTTTCCGTTGATAAGTTTGCCGCGGTAATGAGTGCTGACGGTGCTCTTGGTTGTGGGTTTTTCACCGGTTCCTTCGCGAAGGACCAAATACTGCAGGCCGGATTTTGTCTGCTTAACACCCTTCTTTTTAGCGTTGTCGTCCAGAAACGTTTTGACGATTTCCCTGCCAGCTTTTGTTTTTTCAGCCTGGTATTCAGCGAATGCCGCCTGGATTTCCTGACTCGTCAGTGCTGGTTCTGTGCCGGCAAGGCTGGCGGCAATTCCGGCACTCAGCAGTTTTAGATCCACCTCAAGCCCTTGCTGCTGAAGACTGCGACCGATGTTCAAGCCGACACCATAGCTGATCCTGTCACCAACCGTCTTGAATTCGATAACGGGAGCAGGCTTGTCCTGCGCGGACGCGACGGCAGATAGACTCGTAAGGACGATGAACGTGGCAAACAAACGCATGGAAGGATCTTTCGGAAGGTGTGGTGGGCAGGGCGAAGCGGGAACTATGACCGATCGCAGCTGAAAAGAAAACAATCTCCCGATGCCAGGACTCAGAATTCAGGTATTTGCGCGGACAAATCCTGTTGCCGCACTTTCAGGTGATGCGCAGCGGAAGTGTCAAAATACTGGCTGTTTGACTAATCTTTGCGGGAAGTCTGAATCTGAGGTCGAATGCTTTCAGTGGCGGGAATAACACACGCATGGACACACAACAACAAATTGACGGGATCGCCAGCACTGGTCGTTTGGCCTATTCGGACCTGTGTTTCGGACACCTGCCCGGTCGCCTGTCCTGTCAATTTACGGACACCGACGTCGGAGCGGCTGCATGCGCGTCAGGTACACGCAGACGTTACCTGGTAGCGTCTCTAACAAAGCCGATTACGGCCATGGCCATGGTGAAACTCGCGGCCGAGGGGCAGTTGTGTCTGGCGGAACCGATCAGCACATTTCTGCCGAAATTTAAACGGGCGGCTTTGCGGCGAACGACCGTGCGGCACCTGTTGACTCATACGTCGGGCTTTCCGGATATGCTGCCCAACAATACTGAACTTCGTGCGGCGCATGCTTCACTGGACGAATTTGTCTGCCAGGCCGCAGACATTGACCTGGATTTTCGCACCGCAACGGACTGCCGTTATTCCAGCGTCGGCTTTCTGCTGCTGGGAGCCATCGTCGAAGTGATCACCGGGCAGACTCTGGGGGCGTTTCTGCAGAAGCAGTTTTTTGAACCTCTGCAGATGAATGACACGTGGCTGGGAATGTCGTCGGAGCAGGCAGACAAAATTCTCCCGACTGTACTGCCGTCCACTTTACCCGAGTGGCAACCGGACGCAGAGGACTGGGGCTGGAATAGTCAATACTGGCGAACTCTGGGGGCACCGTGGGGTGGAATGATTTCCAGCGCCAGCGACCTGGGACGGTATGCCGAAATGGTGCTCCGTCGCGGTTGTGACGGAAACGGAAAACAGTTGCTGCCCGAGTCTGCCGTGGTTGCAGCCGTCAGTGATCAGACAGCCGCGTTGGCTGCACAACGCGAGTACGTGGGGCCGCACCGCGGCTGGGGATTCGGCTGGCGTCGTGAATGGCCGTCGCACGGTGCTTCGTTCGGAGACTTTGTATCGTCCGATACTGTCGGCCACTGGGGAGCTACCGGAACCATGATGTGGATGGATATGAAGTCGAATCGCTACTCCGTCATCCTGACGACGACTCCGTATGAAGACAGTCAGGCGATCATTCAACGCATGTCCAACGTGACGGCGACCGCCCCCGTGTAAATCTGATCGGAACCTTAGGCGCGTTCGTGTATTGACTACAGTTGCGGCATTCGTGCTGTGACCGTCCAGTGTCGATCACTGGTCGCATTTACGGTAGCTGCGGCGAAGCCAGTCCTGTCCAGCAGTTCACGGACTTCATCAACGGTCAGAGCTGCATGCAGTGACTGACGAAACAACTGCTGTTGGTGAAGGTTTTCACTACCTGCGTACTGATCGACGAGCTGTTCGACGACGGTTGTCGTGTCGGGACGCATCAGATCGCGCAGAAAAAGTACTCCGCCAGGTTTAATGATCCTGTGCAGCTCATGAAACACAGCCGCAGGATGCGGAATGTGGTGCACGATACTGTTCGAGATGACAACTTCACACGATGCGTCTGCGACCGGGAGGCGTTTGGCATCCGAAAGCAACGGCAGTATTCTCGCTGTGAGCGTCTGGTTCCGAAAATGCTGAATGGCCAGACGCAGCATTTCGACCGACAGGTCGACTGCAATAATTGGTCCGACGTCAGGAGTCACGCGAATCAACTCCAGCGGAATCAATGCGGAGCCGGTACCAACATCGATTATCGTGCCGACGGACGATGGCGCGTCATTTGAACTGGTCTCGGCGGAAAATCGCAACAGGTCCTGGACGAACATTCGGTTAACGGTCGTATGATTCATCGAATCATAGTCAACGGCTTCTTCAACCGTGTCCATAACTTCGGGTTCAAGGGTGCGTTGAAGCGGCATGGCGGTGTCGTCTGTTGATAATTTGACGCACAGGAAAAGAGTTCCGGGAGACCGGCGGCAGCGCGTCATGGACCGCGTTAAGGTGCGGTCGCCTGGTTATGCAGTTTCAAAAACAGGCGATCAGGTGTTGGAAACATCAGATTCTTGTCAGCGTTCGTCATCCAGTCGCGTGTTCGGACACAAGATTCCAGTCGACATCCACTCCAAGGCCGGCAGATGTCGGAAGCGTGGTAAACGGACCTTCGATCAATAATGGTTCGCGGACAATCGAAAATTCGTGATAGCTGGGCCCCAGGCAGTCTCCGGGAACCGTCTCGATCTGGACATTGGGAGTCGATACGACGTAGTGCATCATTGCGGCAGCGCCGACGTCCCATTCCAGGTTCGAGCCGATGGTACACGGTATGTCGTGCCGTCCCGCATGAGCGGCCATAGCTCTGGCTTTGGCAATGCCTCCCTGTTTGCCGGGATACAGCGTAATCGCGTCGCAGCATTTTCGCTCAATGAGTTCACGAATATGTACCTCGTCAAAGCAACTTTCGTCAGCAAGGATCCGAATACCGAATTGTTCGCGCAGCTTCTTCGTCTCTGCGTAATCTCCTCGAACCAGTGGTTGCTCCACCAGTGCCACATCGCAGTCTGTCAACTGTGACAGGCAGGCCGCCGCATCGTTGAAGCTCCAGCCTCCATTGGCATCGATGGTCAGTTCTGTGTCAGCCCCAATGGCCTCACGAACAGCTATTACTCGATCAACATCTTTGGATGGATCCGTTCCGACTTTGACCTTAATCGTCTGGAATCCGGCCGCCACAAGCTGCTGCGCCCGCTCGTGGGCAATTTTCGGTTCGTAAGCTCCAAGTGAAAAGCGATTTCTGATGGTCAACGGGCGCACAGCGCCCCCCAGTAATTCATAGACCGGCTTCTCTGCGGCTTTGCCGACGACATCCCAACAGGCCATTTCGATGGCCGCTTTTGCAAACCAGTTTCCAACCGCCACTGCATCCATACGAGCACTGATCGTATCAATGTCATGCGGATCGCATCCGATCAGAATCGGGCCAAACATTCTTTCAATAATCGCCTGAGCTCCCCAGACTGTTTCACCACTCCAGCGAGCAGTGACCGTGGCCTCACCGGCACCGACCAACCCGTCGTCAGTGGTCAGTCGCACCAGCACGAACTCGGAAAGATCGTGTTTGCCAAGTGCGGAGATCATTCGCCTTTCCGGTCGAAGTGGAATTTGAACGGGGATCGCCTCAATCGATGCAATTTTCATTGGATAACTCTCTCATCTTCAGCCTCGACGTTGATCTTATTCGTCGAGGGGAGGCGATACAGGAGCGCAACAGGCGCCATCAGAATCGCCAGTGTCAGAAACACTAAAAATTGAAAACTGAATGCATCGCCCATGCCGCCCAGGAACGTGGCGACGGAGTTCATGATCTCCAGAAACAATGCCGACAGCAGGACGCCGATCCATGTTGCGAAATTCATGGCGCCAATCAGGCGGCCTTTCTGATCTGCCGGAGGTGTCTCCTGCACATAAACCTGAATGGGAATCACGAAGATCCCCGCCGAAATGCCCAACAGAAGCATGCTGAACCGCAGCGACCATTCCATTCCGTCGGCCGTACCAATGCTCTGCAGCATCCCCTGGATCTGGTCGGCGCTCTGCGCAGGACGACCGAGAGTCCCACTGGCAAGCAGCGATATCAGCAACAGCGATCCCACAATCATCCAGCCACCACGAGTCGTCCAGCGGGCTCCATCGGTGGCAGCGCCTTTGTTGGCGAAACCGGAAACGACGCACCCGATCGCGATGCCAATGCCAATGGAGGCGGCTATCAGACTGGTTCGGGTCTTGCTGAGGTGAAAAACGTTCTCACCAAGCGTGTTCACTGCCGGCTGAGCAACGGCCGCGATAAACCAAAACATCATCATTACCAGGATCGCTCGCGCCAGTTGAGGCTCACGTCGAAGCAGTGTCCAGATGTCGCCGGGAATGAACAGGTTTCCCGGTCTCAGCTTCAGATTCGGTTCTGCAATCGGAGTACGCCGAATTAGCAGAGAAGTTGCGGTACCGACAGCCGCAATTCCGACGGCGATCATGCTGCAGAACCAGAGTGAATTACCGAGGCTGTCCAACGCGATGCCGGCGCCGGCCATGCCAAAGATGATCGCCAGAAACGTCGTCATCTGAATCGCACCGTTAACGGGCAATAGTTTCCCGTGGCTAAATAATTCCGGCAGGATTCCATATTTGGACGGTCCAAAGATCGCACTTTGTGCGCCCATGAAGGCCAGCACCACAATCAAAAGACGTAACTGTGCCGATGATTCCAGGTCCTTCAGCAACAGGACCTGCAGAGCCGCGGCCATGACAGCGATTTCTGCAATCTTGCACCAGACAATGACCGTCCGCTTGGAGAAACGATCCGAAATGTAGCCTCCAAGCCCCGATAGCAGCACGAACGGCAATGCGAACGCGGCCAGAGCGAGCGGTTGCAGGTCGTGACTGGATGTCGTTGCCGCTTCAGTACATTTCAGCAGGACCAGTTGCTTGAAAAAGTTATCGTTAAACGCACCCAGAAACTGAGTCGACAGAATTCCGCCAAATACGGGATCGGATCCGAGTCCACGGCGCGGCGAGTCGGGCTGCATTTCAGCGGCAGAATCGAAGCTGGAAGGGAACCGGCCGGCATCAGACATGGGGAAACGTTTTCTACTTTTCAATCCTGGAGTGAAGCTGCCAGTTGCCTGACCGCTTCCACCGCCTTTGCCACGTCGGTCTGAACTGTAAACGGACCGGGACTCAGTCGCACCGTACCGCCCGCTGGTATTGTGCCCAGTGTCCGGTGTACCAGTGGTGCGCAATGAAGTCCTGCTCTGCAGCGTATCTGAAAACTCTGGTCCAGTACCGCGGCCACGTCCTGGCTGTCCATTCCGTTCACCGTAAAGCTGACAATCCCAACGTTCTGCAGGTCTGTGTCACCATAAACTGTGACGCCACTGATGTGCCGAAGTTCATGGGATAGCTGTTTCCAGAGCGTCGTAATCTGACCGTGAAGGCTTTCCACTGTCTGCTGTAGGATCCATTCCGCAGCCGCGTTTAAGCCGGCCAGCCCCGGCATGTTCATGTTGCCACTTTCGAATTTAGTGGGCATGAACGGCGGCTGAAGAAGCGATTCGCTGTCCGTGCCTGTTCCGCCGCTGCGAATGGGCAGGATTTCGTCTTCCAGCCCGTCGCGGATATACAGCATTCCTGTTCCCAGCGGCCCGAGCAGTCCTTTGTGCCCTGCGGACGCCAACATATCTACATTCAGGTCACGGACACTGAAGGGGATGTGGCCGACTGTCTGAGCGGCGTCCAGCATCAGCAATGCGCCCGTCTCATGAGCGGCGGCACTGATTGCCTCGACCGGCTGAACAATGCCGGTCACATTGGATGCATGGTTCAGCACTGCCAGTCGGGTTGGGCCGCTGTGTAGTTCTCTGACAAAGGCATCAGCGTCAACAAGTCCCGCCTTGCTGTCAAACTCAACATGAACAAGGGTCAGATTAAGTTCTGACTTTAATTGCTGCAGCGGCCTGAGTACCGAGTTGTGTTCCATCGTCGATGTCACGACGCGGTCGCCTTGCCTCAGGACCCCACGCAGCAGCAGATTGAGTCCGTCCGTGCAATTAAACGTGAAGGCCACGCGTTCGCCGGATTCCGCATCCAGTATTCTCGCCAGTCGCTGTCGACATTGAGCCACCAGGCGTGCGGCATCGGAAGTTCCGGTATGTGAGCCACGGCCAAAGGCAACACCCAATTGACGCATGTACGTGTCGGCTGCGGCGTACACGCTGTCCGGTTTAGGAAAGCTGGTGGCTGCATTGTCCAGATAGATCGGATCGGCAGGTGTGTCAGTCATCGGTCAAGCCGTTTACTATATTTGTGAGTAAGCGGTCGTCAATGACGGTGCCCCGAGGCTGCTGTTTGATCAGTTCCACGACCTGCAGGACGACGTCGTCCGATCCGGAAAGCTGCAACTGGTCCATGCGGTGGGACACAGCCTTGCGGCCACTGTGTCTGCCCAGGACGAAATGCAGACCAGCGGCACCAACCTTTTCGGGGCGGAAAGGTAGATAGGTGTCGGGGTTCTTCAGCAGTCCATCCTGATGGATGCCCGCTTCTGTCGCGAAAATGTTGTCACCGCCAATTGGCTTCATTCTGGAAATTGATATTCCTGTCAGTTCGGCAACCAGGTGACACAGGTCTGACAGTTTTGTTGTGTCGATTCTGAACGTACGTTCGTACTGATCGGAATTCAACGCCAACGCCATCACTACTTCTTCCAACGCCGCATTGCCTGCCCGCTCTCCAATTCCATTGACCGTGCACTGAACGACGTTGGCCCCCTGCTGAATGCTGGCCAGAGTATTGGCCACGGCAAGCCCGAGGTCGTTGTGAAAGTGCACAGCCAGAAGGGCGCGGTCAATATTTGGTACACCGTCCTGAATCGCCTTGATGCAGTCCGCTGATTTTTCCGGTGTCAACACGCCGACTGTGTCGGGGAATCCGATCGTCGTCGCGCCGGCATCAATGGCCTCTCGATAGCATTCGCAAAGGAAGTCCATTTCAGTACGGCTGGCGTCTTCCGGACTGAAGGCGATGATACGAAACGACTGCGCTGCATACTCCACTGAGTCCGTAATGATATTCAGTATCTCTGACCTGCTCTTATTCAGTTTTTTGGTGCGATGGATCGGACTTGTACCACAGAACAGACTGACGCCCCGTTTGTGTATCGGGTTGCTCTCGAGAGCTCGTTCGGCGGCATCGATATCGCCAGTCAGGGTACGGCACAGCGCGGTGAGCACGGGCTTCCGCACGACTCCTGTCATTCTGCGGATCGCTTCTACATCTGCTTCGGAAGAAGCGGGAAATCCGGCGTCCAGGGAATGGACTCCTGCGGCTTCCAGTGCCAGTGCGATTTGCAGTTTTTGATCAGGGTCCAGCGTCGCTCCCGGCATTTGTTCGCCATCCCTGAGCGTTGTGTCGCTGAATAAGACGGCGCGCGAACGTTTGTGGTGGCTGATAACGGCATCGCGAGCAGTATTTCGCACGTGATTGCCGAGTCGCTGGATGAGTGACGGACCGGACATCAGTGCAGGATACACGTTTTAGCAGCAACTTTGAATCGACGCAGGAATGATCGCTGCCCGCGAAGGACAAAGCAATGGGATGCTTCACCGGACAGAATCGACTTGCCGGTCCCCCTCCTGCCAGAATGCACCTGACCGCAGCCGTCCGCGACTATCGCAATGTTGGAATCGACAGATCCCGCTGTGACAGTCCATTCTGAGCCTGCGACACGGCAGCGTCCCGGGCGCGTGTGGCTTCGCCTTCGGGGTCACTTTCAAACAGTGCGCCCAGTGGCGTGGATTGAGTGACCAGTTTAACAGGCATAACGACAATTTCTCCGGTCTGCCTGATCCCGTCTGCGGTGCGGTTCAGCAAGGTGACGGACGCCGTGGACACATGCTTGACGGCCTGCGGCAGACCAGTGCGATCGATCCATTGTTTTACGGAACTTTGATGAGCGCTCGAACCCAACGCCTTTTGGATGTGTTTATCTCCCCGGCAGTACCTGACGCTGGGGACATGGTATTTCAGTGGGTCCAGCGGATTACAGAACTGAATGCGAATGCGTTGTGCACCAAAATGGTAATCGATGTACGTACTGCGATACACCACTCGGGGAGACCCTGGCAACATCTGCACATCCAGATACATCCGCACTCCGGTTTTCGGGTGTTCGACGATGACAATGGAAGGTCCTCCCGGAAAGACGGGCCCTCGAAAATCACGATCGCCAGTGTAGTAACAATTGTGCACCAGTAGCGTGGGCGGAATTTCAACGCACCGATTGTTGATCACGGGTTCTGGCTTCGCTTCGGAACTCGTCCCGGGATCGATCACCGTGATTTCGTCCGCAGGAGCCACTCGCACGTCGCGAGTTCGGTGCATGTGCTGAGCCTGGGCGACGTGAAGAGTGCACGACGTAACCACGAAAATGAAGGGCCGCACACAAACGCTCATCCTGTTTTTACGATCAGCCATCACCCGGCCTCCGCTTATCCGTTACTGCCGTGGACTCCAAAACGCCTCTATCAATCACACCACATCAACGGTACGAAAAATGAATTTCGACCTGTTCGATCACACGAAAGTAGCGACCCAGCTCGGACGAGTATCCTTTCCGCTGAATTCGCTGTGTTTCTTCTTTCTGAATCCAGAACTCCTGAACGGGAATTGTCGGAAATTCTGGCTTGCCGATAACTGCCAGCGATTCCGTGCGATTCAACGTCATCAGGCCTGTTGGCCGTGCATCAACTTTGAACAGGTTTCGTTTGAATCGTTCAAATTGGGGCCGCTGTTGAGCGTCTGCGATGTTTCCTGGATGCTGAGTCGCCAGCATGTGCATTATCCAGTGCCCGGTACTGGAAATCGTGACAGTGACCTGGGCGATGCGGCAGTGGTCGTTTTCAACATGCGAGCGATCAATTTGAAACGTCTTGAAAACTTCCAGATTGCTGCCGGAGATTGCTGATTGACCGGTGATCGGTGAACCATCGATCAGATAGGCCATTGCTGTCAGACTGCCCGCAGTTCCAGGATCAGTAAAGCGGTGTGTCTGGTAATCATAGGCTGGCAGACAACAACGGCTTCGCAACTTTCGACGGGCGAACAGGTCACCCGCCAGCAGAATACTCGGCGACGCCGTCAATCCGGCCAGCAATAATGAGTGTCTTTTGATCTTGGGACTCATAGGAACTTCCGTGTCACTGTAACATGAAGGCGGTTTTCGACGGGACTTCTGATCTGAAGGATCAGCGACTCTTTGTCTTTTCGCGTGTCAGGCGCGACCATAGTGTGGAACGATTCGACAACGCGGTCTTTGTTCTTTGCATCGCGGTAGACCGCAGCAGGACGGCCTTAGAGGGGTCTCTGTCTCGGTCGTTTTTGCGCCCACTAAGGAAGCCTGCGGGCAACGTCAGGTTGCGGCCTGTGAAAAAACTGCGTTTCTCGTGCACATTTTTCCGAGTGGTGGGGACAGTTCGCTGGGGCTGCGCCCCCGCGACTCTGACATCGTCAGTCTCGTCGACAGGGCAGAAGCGACCAGTCGGCGGGGATAGGTTTTTTTCCTGGATCTGACTGGTCGTCGGAGGTAATGGAATCGCAGGTGCTGCTGTCGGTGGACAGTATCTCCCCGGTGGGCACGGCGATTCAATCGGCAGGGCACCTTCCAGCGATTCGAAGGGAATGGCTGTCCCTGGAATCTGAGCCGGGTTGCCGAACGCCGACGGCTTCGAGTCTAGAATCACAGGAGCCGTCAGGATGGGGGTTTTCGGCGGTTGTTCCAGCGGAAACCTGGCCTCTTCAGACCGCTGCGGTATGTACTGCGACTGAGGGTGAAATCGTTCCGGAGCATAACCTTCTTGCAAAAGGCCATTCCGGATATTCAGCCCACTGCCGTTGTAGCCATTCGGATGAACTTGAGGAATGCTTTCCTGAGTGCGGTAAAGATCTCCACGACGTTCCGCATCGGGAATTCGCATGAATTCGTCCACCTGCAGACTGGAGTAGTCAAATACCTTGTTCTGCAGACATTTCTCACGGTTTCGAGTGACGAATTCGCGCTCACGAAGGCTGAGCGTGTCAAGGTCGGCGACGGCCGGAGCCCAGCGCAGCCCCATCAGATCGAACGGAGTCGGATAGATGACTGTTTGCGACAGAATGATGTTCTCCTGAAGCGAGGACTCCTCAGACGGCAGGGGCCGGAACAGTACGCCAAGTCCCGGGACGTCTTCGAGCAGGGGCACACCTCGGGATGTCCTGGATGCCTTCAGCCCCACTCGATAGGTGCTGAGTTCACGCAACTCGTAATTGCCAGACACAACGTCGGTGTTGATGAAGTGTCGGTTGACGCGACCAAGGTGTTTTTCATCTGCTCTCACAGGTTCCCGCACGTTAGTTGTGTACGTGTAGTCGATGTGGAACACGACCGACTGACCGTCCGGCTGAATCACCGGACGAACTTCATATCCGGTGCCGGTTTCAAACTTGTAGATGGCGGGATCGGGAATGAGCGCTTCCAGGTTGGAACCCACCCGTGGCACGTTATTTTGTGCCGAGGACATGAATTGCGCATCGGTGCCGGATGGCAGCCCCGGCAGTACTTCCTGAACCGACGGTGACGGTCCCAGACCGCCGAACGCAACAAATGATTCGTAATGAATGCGAAATTCAGCTGGAATCAGCGTTCCGGATTCGCCGCGCAACGATCGGCCAGGCAATCCCGACTGGGTAGACTTTGATAGGCCGCAACAGCACCACCTGGGACGGACTGGCATTCCCGGCCGTTGGCCCGGTCCCTTACATGTGGATGATACTGGCGCAGCCGCGTGACTCACTGACAGCATGGAGCGACGCTGGTTGATCGCAGCTAACTCAGCACCGCCTGTACGACCTTGCCGGGCTGACCATCCGTGAGTGTCTGGTCGCGGTTACTGCGGCGAAACAACAATTGTTCGTGCTCAAGTCCGAACAGGTGCAGCAGCGTGGCGTGATAGTCGTAATGGTTTACATTGTCCCGCACGGAACGATGGCCCCACTC
>JAQWLN010000168.1 GCA_029247265.1 Fuerstiella sp. | reverse complement strand
AGTTTCCAACTCAAGCGAGGCCGAATGTCGTCGATGCCCAGAGGATTGGCAAGTTGTTCGCATCGAAGGTCAGTGGCCGTCAGCCCACCAGGGGTGGCGGCCAGCGGCGCAGCGGCGTTGATGATGATGTAGACAGGAAGGAAGTACGCCATTCGAAATCGGAACATATTTGATGAATCCTGGAGCCAGGCAGGCCCGAATTGTGTTACCGCGGCGACATCTTCTATGTGTCAAACTTTGTCTTCAGAAAATCGCGGAACAGAATCGTTTCTGACAGGTTGTCGACCTCATTGCAGTGTTCCCAGTCGATCCATACGTATTCGACGCCAACGTAACCGGAGTATCCCGTATCCTGCATGACATCGATGACTTGTCCGTAGTTGATCACGTTGTCCTTGAATGAACACTGCAGCCTGTCCTGACAGGATCCGCGCACATGAAAGTGTGAGGCGTGGGCGATCAATGGTTCGATTTTCGAATCGGGAACCCCGTCGCGAGTGAAATGTGTGTAGTCCAGCGTGAACGTCAGGCCGGCTACCGATTCCACCAGCTGCAGAGCAACTTCAGGATTGGGAGCCAGCGAACCAACGTGGGCTTCGACGCCAAAGACAATGCCGGCAGACTTCGACCGTTCGACTCGCCAGGCAAGTTCGTCGTGGCACCGTGCAAAAGAATCAGCAGCGGGTTCGTCGTCAAACAGAACACCGGGCAACGCCGTCACATGAGGGCATTCGCAGGTCGATGCGTAGTCCAATGTTCGCAGGAACCAGTCGCGAGCTTTCTCGCGACGCGCCGCTTCCGGGTGATTTACAGCGAAAGCGTGAAAATCGGGGTCCATCTGCAGAAACACATCCGCCACTTTGAGTCCCCGGTCCGCCGTCTTTTTCCGCAGTGTTTCTGCGGATCCGGCAGTCGAAAATTCCTGCGACGGGTGCAGATGAGAACGTCCTTCGAACAATCCGATGTCAACACCGTCGAAGCCGAGCATGGAAATCACATCGAGGGATTGTTCATGCGGCAACAGCGGGAACGTAAAATCTGCGCACGCCAGCGGGAAGGTCACGCATCGTCTCCTGCAACAGGTGAATCGTCAGCGGTATCCCATTCGGCGGCCGCCAGGTAGCCGCCGTCCACGACGATTGATGTACCAGTGACTCCCGCCGAATCCTCACACGCCAGGTACAGAATTGTGCGGGCCACGTCGTCGGACTGCATGGCCTGGTTCGTGGGCACGCGGCGGACTCGCTGTTTCAGCGTTGCGTCCGGGTCCGGTGTGGTATTCAAGTGCTTGCGGAGCATCGGTGTATCAGTGATGCCTGGGCAGACGCAGTTGCAGCGCAGGCCAGCTGCGGCGTAATCCAGTGCGATGGATTGCGTCAATGACAGCACAGCGCCTTTCGATGTGGTGTAGGCGGGAGTTGCTCGTTGTCCGACAAGGCTGCTGATGGACCCGACATTGATCATGTAACTGCGTTCGTTCCGGCTTAAGTGCGGGAAGGCGTGTTTAATGGAGAAGAAAATGCCTTTCACGTTTACTGACATCAGCTGGTCCCAGTCGGCTTCTGAGTATTCGTGCAGCAGTCCGACATGCACGATCCCTGCGCAGTTGACGACGATATTCAGACCGTGGAATTGCTGCACGGTGGCGTCGATTGATTGAGCGACGCTGTCGCTGTCGGAAACGTCGCATGAGGTGTAGACGGCGGTGCCGCCGCTTGAACAGATCTCATTGACAACCTGCTGTCCGGCGGCTTCACCGACATCCGCAATGACGACGGTCGCACCTTCGTTCGCGCATAATCGTGCAGTCGCTTCACCAATGCCGGAAGCGCCACCGCTGATCCATGCCACTTGTCCTGCCAGTCGGTTGCTCATCCCAGTGACTCCTCCGCAATGCCCGTGATTCGAGACCACTTCGCTCGGAAGCTGCTGCGCTCGAAGAGTTCCGGATTCAACACACCGACTGGCCGCTTGCCAAGTGACAGATCAAGCATGCTCCGACACGCCGTTCGACCGATGTCGCGAAACAGTTCGAACGTCCATGCGATGGAATGGGGAGCAAGAATGACGTTGTCCAGCTCACCAAAACGATGCGGTTCGGTGACAGGTTCCACTTCGAAACAATCCAGTGCGGCTCCGGCAATGCGTTTTTCCTGTAGCGCATCGAATAAGGCCTGCTCATCGACGATGCCGCCACGTGCTGTGTTCAGCAGGTACGAGTCAGACTTCATCTGCGCAATTTCGTTGGCGCCGATTAGTCCGCGTGTGTGGTCGTTGAGCGGACAGTGGACCGACACGAAGTCTGCCGTCGTCAGCAATTCGTGCAGTGTGACGCTGCGCGCGCCGAGTTCCTCAATCACGGATGCGGGGACAAACGGGTCGTAAACGATCGGCTGTCGCATGCCGAAACCCTGCAGCAGCGAGACAAGTTTCCGACCAATGCCGCCCAGACCGACGACGCCGAGAGTCCGGTCGCGTAACTCACATCCCATATACTGAGTACGCTCGTCCCACTGTCCCGTACGAATCATTCGGTCCTTTGGCAACATGTGATGCGTCAGCGCAATCATCCAGCCAATTGTCGCTTCCGCGACTGGTCGGTCGACGGCTCCCGCTGTGATCATGGCCAGAACATCACGCGCAGTACATGCATCCACATCGACCGAATCATAACCGACGCCGAACCGCCCAATCGCCAGCAGCTCGTCGCTCTGCGCCAAAGACGCAGCTGTGACTTGCGGGGTCAGCACCACGACTCCGGCACATCCGGTGAGCTGATCTGAAGTTATCTCCGGTCGGTGCTCATCAAATTTCGTGACCTCGACGTCGTCACAGCCTTCGAATACTGCCAGACCCAGGTCATCAAACTTTGAATTGCCGTCCTCGTCATAAAAATCAGCCGTCAGTGCGACGCGAAAGGCCGCATGTTCAATGTCAGTCATCTAGTTGTCGCTCCCGTCACTTCGGCCTTCCGTGCCGCAACGGTCGTCCTCCAAACTCCGTTCCGGTGGTTGCGAAAGGACTGCACGAATGGGATGGCCGTCGCGCGGGTCGAGGCTTGTGGCCGGCTGGTGATCGCGGTCGATTGCCTGCAGCGACTGATGCAGCGACCGACACAGCAATCCCGTGTCGGCCCCCAGACCAGGCATGCGGAATCCCTGCTCGATGCGTTCGCTAAGATTGTCGATACTGGTTGCCAGCAGGCCGCAGTGTTTGCCGGCGGATTTGATCGTGTCTTTCAGGCTCAAAATCTGATCTGCGACTCCTGGTCCCTCCCACTGACCTCGAAATCCCGCCGTGGCTGAGAAGTCGGCCGGCCCAAAGAAAAAGACATCGACTCCGTCGACCTCGCACATTTCGGCGACACTGGGAATCGCGCCCACACTCTCGATCAGCGGAACGACCAGCACATTGTCGTTGGCTTCTGCTGTGTGTTGTGTGAAGCACTGGCCCCAGACTGTTGCGCGTTCTCCACCAATTCCGCGTCGTCCTTCGGGAGGATAGCGACAGTCCAGTACCGCCTCGCGCAGCTCCTCCGCCGTTTCCATCCACGGGATGATGATCCCGTCGGCCCCGATGTCTAACGCACGTTTGGTCAGCGACGTACTTCGTTCTGCCAGTCTGACCAGAGCCACCGTGTCACTGCGAAGCGCGGCGCGGAGGTGCTCGTTGATATCCTTCCAATCCAGGTGACCGTGTTCGGCGTCGATCACGACCCAGTCGAGTCCCAGCGCGACGGCCATCTCTGTGATGCTTGCGGATTCCAGAGTTACCCACAATCCACAGACGGGTTCATCGCGGGCCAGCTTCTCGCGAAACCGCTTTAAGGCTTTGGTCTTCATTTGTCGTTGTCCCGGTGGCAAATATTGATTGCACACTGATCAATCAGTGACTATCGTTGTGGATCAGTTGGGCTGAGTCAAGTTGCCTGGCGGAATCCGTGTGGTTGTCATTGTTCACCAAATCATCAGGGACCAGCACATTGCCATCCGCCACTTCGTCCATTGGCTCCGCCGGGCTTGTCGACCAGCTGGCACAGTTCATTCAGCAGCAGAGTCTTCAGCCGGGCGATCGGCTGCCATCGATTCGCGATCTGGCGGATCACTTTGGTGTGAAGGCGGGCCTTGTCCGAGACGCGCTGCTGGATGCTCAGGGGCGGGGATTGGTCAAAGTGCTGCCACGAGCCGGTGCTTTCGTGGAAACGCCGGTCGAATCCGTTCAGCCGTCCACGTCGGCCGAGCGTCTGGGGCAGCGGCTGCGTGAACTACTGGCTGCCGAAAATCAGAACCTGTTTCATCTGCTGGACGCGCGTGAGACACTGGAACTGTCACTGATCGCTCAGGCCGCGCGTAAGCGCCAGATCGAGGATCTGTTTTCGCTGAGAGACATACTGGAGCAGATGGCGGCCATTCCCCCGAAGAAAAGGCGAGAGAACTACGTCCGACTCGACATCGAATTCCACCTGGAAATCGCTCGGCTATCCGGGAACGCGGTGATGGCTGCGATGTTGTGTGCTGTGATGGAAGAACTGGCGCCACATCTTCTGGAGCTCCGCTGGTCACCTAAGCGGCATTCGGACACAGAAGAATCGCACGCTCGACTCTACTCAGCTCTTGTCGCAGGCGACGCGTCACTGGCTCAGCAGGAAACTCGAAACCATTTGCAACACGCTTACAAGTCTCTGTTGGATCGAATCCGCCAGCCACCAAAGGTCGGATGATGGGCGGGTCGGAACCGGCCCTGCAATCACTTCACACGCCTGCGCGCTCGCTCGGATTTGGTTTTGAACTCGGGTGTGGCTTCTTTCGGCAACCAGCGAGCAAGATGGTTTCGGATTGACTTGTGGGTCGGGTCGCCTGCCAGGTTGCGGAACTCGTCCGGGTCGTTTCGATGATCGTACAGTTCCTCGGCTCCGTCTTCATAAACGATCAATCGCCAGTCACGGCTACGGATCGAATGATTGCCGAAATACGACGACGTGATCGCCGGTCGTTCCCTTGGCGTCATCGGATCGTTCAGCTGGGGAACGAGAGAGACGCCTTCGAGGTGCGGGTTTGTTGGCAGCTTGCATAGCTCGACCAGCGTCGGGTAGATGTCGAGCAGGCTGGCAGGTTCCGGGCATGCCCTGCCGGGTTTAATACCCGGTCCGGCAAACAGTAGCGGAATGCGAGTGGATTCCTGCCACAGCGTGCGCTTGGCCCAATGTTGCTTCTCACCCAGATGGAATCCGTGATCGCTCCACAGGACGATCAGGGTGTTGTCGGCGTGTGGACTGGACTTCAGTGCGTCTACAACCATGCCCACGCAATGGTCGACAAAACTGATCGATGCAAGGTAGGCATGCGTCAGGCTTCGCTGCTTACCGTGCTTGACCACCTCGGCGTGAGTCGGAGCAACCGCATAGTCGTTGATGCCAAGAAAGTTTTTGGGAAGATCGTCGAGGTCGGACTTTGGACTCGGTGGCAGCTGGAACGAATCCGCCTCGTAAAGATCAAACCACTTCGGCGGAACATAGAGCGGAACATGAGGGCGAAAGAAGCCGATTGACATGAAGAACGGTTTGTCAAAATCCTCCTGCAGCGTCGTGGCCGCCTTATTCGCCAGCTGGAATTCAGCCATCTGTGCGTCGTCTTCCGGAAACGCGCCCCAATCCCATGCACCGCTCCAGTCAGCAGGACGGTTCATGGGTTTCTTAGGCCTTGGACTTTTCAGTCGACCGAGGGATCGGTCGATGTCACCGGCCAGGCTTCCATTAAAACCGTGGTGCAGCACCTTTCCGCCTGACAGGGTGTAATAGCCATGGTCTTTGAAGTACCGGTGAATCGTGGGAACGTCAGCCAGAGCAGGCAGATCTTCGTATCTGGGACCGAGTTCATAACTGCCGTGCGTTGTTGCGGCGACTCCCGACATCACGCTGGCTCGTGAGGCGGAACAGACCGGCACGTCGCAATGGGCGTTGGTGAAATTTCGCCCCCGCTTCGCCAGCGCATCCATGTGAGGAGTAATCGCTTGAGGATGGCCACCGAGAAAGCCGACCCAGTCGTTCAGATCATCGATGCAGATCATCAGTACATTGGTGGAACGTGACGTTCCATCCGATTGCGGCTTCGCCGCGGAAGTCGTGATCGGTGAGATAAGCAGCGTCAACGCGGCCACCATGCCTGCTGTAGTTAATCTATACATTTGTTCTTGCTTCCGATTCGACGGACTGCAGTCGCAGTGCGCCCTGGATCATAGGTCCAGCAGTGTCCGTGTTCGAGATCTGGATGACAGTTTCAGCGTTCGTCTTGAATTCCACCGAGGCAATTGGGCGAAAGGGCTTTGCCGTCGTCGTCGATCCGCTCTCGCTGAATTGAGTCCTTGATCGCCTGTTGAAACTCGGCCTTGTCAAGACTGCCAGCCGCACGGCGACTCGCGGCAAGAAAGGGCTTTCGTCTTCGCACGGGCTCGCCGCCGGTCCAGCGGAGATCAAAGAATCCGGGGACTTCGCCACTCCACGGTGCGAGATCTTTGGAGGATGAGTGCTGCACCTTTGCTGCAGGTTGAAAGATGAGTTCCGTGATACCATACCAGTCGTCGAGGAACTTGCCGGAGGCATTCGTGAAATCGTTCGCGGCCAGTTCAACACGCTGACGGCCCGCTTTGGCGAGAGGAACCAGTGTGGTCCATCTGTCGGGCCTTCTTCCGCTGTAGCCTCGCCACGAATCTGTTTTCAATTCGACCGCGAGTGTGTTGCCTGCTTCCGTGGGTTCGATCTCGAATGATAGTTTCGCGCCGCTGGGAGCTTCCCACCGAGGGTCGGCCAGCTTGCGAG
>JAQWLN010000068.1 GCA_029247265.1 Fuerstiella sp. | reverse complement strand
GTATGCGCGATACGCCCCGGTCGGTTCGCGAGGCGTGGGACTGGCGCGAGCTCATGGTTACGGTTTTCAATTCGACGAGTACGTTTCGTCTGCCAACGATCACGTTGTTGTAATTGTACAGGCCGAACACAAAGTCGCTGTCGATAACATAGAGGCGATTGTTGCGGTGCCGGGGATTGATGCAGTGCTGCTGGGGCCGTACGATCTGTCTGCCAGCTTTGGAAAAATGGGACAAATCAACGATCCCGAAGTCACTGCTGCGATTGACCGAGTTGTCACGACGTGTCAATCTGCAGACATCCCCATTGGATCGTTCGGCGTGACTGCAGACGCCATCCGGCAATACGAAGAACAGGGTATTTCGCTGCTGTGCGCTGGCGTTGACGTGTTGTTTCTGGGAAGCGGGGCCAGAAAAATGCGGTCGCAGGTTTGGCCTGAATCGTAGAACGGGATATCGAAGTCGGCACTCCGCCCGGAGTATCGCAGTGAGCGTTTAGAAATCTGCCGAATCGAAAACTGGGCAGTTGTCCCCAACCTGACACTTCATTTCCATTCCACAGAGTACTCTGCGTCGACCTGACTGCCCAGAGGCTTGTATTGCAGTGTCAACCTGCCGTTGCCGAGCGTCGCAATCGTATAACCGGTCCGCAGTTCTGGCACAAAGAATCCTGATGCCCTGCCCGCCCTGAGATGTTCCTCCAGATTGCGGTCCTGGTTGTAGCACAGTGACGGGCACAACACTTCGACGACCTGATGGTGATCCTGCCAGCCGCGAATTCCATTGTGGAAATGTCCGTGCAGGCACAACAGTACTCGATCAGAATGCTTTTCAACCAGGTCGTAGAATGCAGTCTGACCGTCGTCCGGCTTGACATACCAGCCCCGATCCGGATGACGGTTCGCATGAACAGGCACGTGGCAACAGAAAACGATCTTCAATCCCAGTGCTGCGGCCTGGCTGCATTCACCGGTTATCCACTCCACCTGCTCGGCAGCCAGGAATCCATCGTGTGAGTCTTCGTGGGCATTGCCGAACAGTACGAATCGCACGCCATCGTGGTCAAATGATCTGTCGATGCGACCGGTGACGTGACGCAGAAACAGCTCTGTGTTGTCGTGGTTGCCTGGTATTTCGTGAATTGGCTTCTTCAGTTCTGCTCGTGCGGCAACGTATCGTGGATAATGTTCGGCTCTGGCCTTGTCGACGATGTCCCCCAGATGCAGGACGAAGTCGCCCGGCCCGGCATTGATCTCCGCGATACCCTGTCGTAGTTGTTCTTCCGCGGCAGGATCATCATTACGCCCCAGATGCGTGTCACTGACAATAACGAACGAAAACGTTTCGTGGTCTGCTGCTGCCATACAGTGAGTCCATGTTCCTGCCGTTGCGGCAGCGATTCCAGTGCGGAGAAGTTGCCGACGGCTCCCGGCCTCCTGTCGATTCAATTCAGTAGCCATGTCTGCTCTATGTAGGGCGTCCGGAGATGTCATACGTCGCTTTTTTTTTCAGATGCGGTCGTGCAATCGACGAAGGCGCTGAGGAGTCCAGACGATATCGGGAACACAGAATACGTCACATCGATTTTTACATTGCCCCCTGAAGTGAGATCAACGGATCCAGTGCCACGGAACGTTGTACGATTCGTACTCTAAATCCCGTCTCTGACCGCCGATTATGAACCACTTCCGTCTGAAAACCGAAAGAAAAGTGAATCCCACCACAGTTTCAGATTGTGTGAGTCGCTGGCAACAGCGACTCTGCGACAGTGCGTCTTCCTTTGTCAATAGTCGGAATGAGTGTAACGACTCCTGCGTAAATCGCATTCTGAAATGCCCCCCCTGCGGCCCCCCGTAGCCCCGCATAGGCAGAATTCACGTGTCTGACACCGCACGAGCGTGAATCTCGCCACGTCCTGATACGAACGAGTTGATTCTCCGGAAACAGACACAAATCCATCATTCGCACCACGAATTGCGGTATACCGAGCACTGGGCGCATATTCGGCACCTACAGTTCGGAGTTTTTCCAAAGGCGCCTTTCCGGAGATTGACACGGACATCTGGCAGGCAATAATCGTGTCCGCGCCCACGAATCGTCGAGGGGGGCGAGACGTCTCGAACACCTGGAACAGTCCAGAGGCAGCGACTGGACCACGCCTTCGGTCGACATCGTTTCACCTGATGCTGCTCAAATGCTCGCGGCGAACCCGGAGAAAACAAATTGTCGCCGCTGCTAAAGAAGATCCCTCTGTACACACGCCCTGAGCAGATTGAAGCCCTGCGCGCCGCCAGCCGCTTCAACGCACAGCTGATGGATTTTCTGCGTCCACACGTGAAGGCGGGCACGACAACGGACGAACTGGACCGTCTGGCGCACGAATACACGCTGGACCACGGCCACACGCCAGCCTGTCTGGGCTATCACGGTTATCCGAAAACCATCTGCACCAGCGTCAACGAAGTCGTCTGCCACGGCATCCCGAACGAGCGCCCCCTGACGGATGGTGACATCGTCAACGTCGACATCACCACGATTGTTGACGGTTGGTATGGTGATCAGTCAGAGACGTTCATGATCGGAGACGTGAGCAAGGCGGCCAGAGACCTGGTTCAGACCACCTATGATTCACTATTCGTCGGCATTCGAGCCTGCAAGCCGGGAGGTACCGTTCGACAGATAGGTCATGCGATTCAGGCATTTGCGACGGAAGCCGGATACTCTGTTGTTCGCGAGTATCAGGGGCATGGCATTGGACAGGAGTTTCACCAGGATCCAGGCATTCCGCACTTTCCAAACTTTGCTTCCAGCCGTGACATCCTGAACCCCGGTACGTGTTTTACCGTCGAGCCCATGCTGAACATTGGCGGGTGGAGAACACGTCTGGATAAGAGCGATGGCTGGACGGTGCGAACGATGGACAAATCGCTTTCTGCTCAGTTCGAACATACGCTGCTGATGACGGAATCCGGTCCGGAGATTCTGACACTGACGAATGACGGCCCGGGAGAAGGCGACACATTAGCGTAACGAGTGAGCTTCGCACGAACGTCACGTCAAATTGACTTCTTACAGGTAACCAACATGCCCGCCATTTCACGGGACACGATTTCAGCGCTGCAGAAGTATGACACGCCTACCGTGTGCAATGTGATCGAATTGTTTAACGTGCGTCCCCGCAGCAGCGGCTATATGAACAAGGCCATTACTGCGTGTTTCCCGGAACTGCCTCCGATGGTGGGCTTCGCTTCCACTGCGACGTTTCGGGCGTTGTCACCACCACGCGACGGTCACGGGTACTCCAGCATCGACCGACAACTGGAGGGTCTTGCCGACATTGCAGGTCCGCCGGTCATCGTATTTCAGGATCTGGACGAACCATCAGCAGCCGCAACGTTTGGCGAAGTCATGTGTACGACCTATCAAGCGTTCGGGTGCAGCGGTCTGATCACGTCCGGCACAGGGCGAGACCTTGACCAGGTTCAGGCCCTGAAATTCCCGGCGTTTACGGCAGGCACATGCTGCTCGCACGGTTCCTGTCACGTCCTATCGATAAATGTCCCCGTTGTTGTCGGAGGAATAACAGTGTATCCATCGGACCTGCTGCACGGAGACTGCAACGGCGTCACCACAATACCCATCGATATCGCCAGCGAGATTCCGGGTGTCTGCAGTGAATTCATGGAAGCGGAAAAAACCGTGCTCGATTACGTCCAGTCTTCAGACCCGACCCCATCCGGCTTCACACAGGCTCGCCAGGGGATGAGTGAGTCGATCCAGAAGATTGCCGAACGAATTCGTCGTTCATAACACGGCTACTCCGCCGCCATAGCCTCCACTGATTCCCCGTCGTCGATTTCCACCCGGCACTCCGGAAGACTCTTCAGGAACAGGCGACCATAGAACTTGGTCAGTACGCGGGGATCAAGAATCACGACTCGGCCGGTATCCTGACGACTGCGAATGAGCCGCCCGAACCCCTGCTTCAGCTTGATGATCGCTTCCGGGATCTGGTACTCCTTGAAGGGATTGCCGCCGCGATCCTTGATCGCGTCAACGCGAGCCTCCAGCAGCGGATGATCAGGCACGCTGAAGGGCAGTCGAGTAATAATAACGTTTTGCAGTGCATCGCCGGGAACATCCACCCCCTGCCAGAAACTGTCCGTCCCGAATAGTACCGCTCGGTCGTCCTTACGAAATCGCTCCAGCATTGCAGAACGCGGCATTCCTTTACCCTGGCAGTAAAGCGTCAGGTCATGCTCCGCCAGCCAGACCTGCAGTCGTTCTACACAAAAGGTCATCATGCCGTAACTGGTAAACAGCACAAAAGCACGACCCTTTGTTTCCAGAATATGCCGCTGAATGCGTTTACAGGCCTCCTGTTGAAATTCGCGCGATGCGGCCGCTGGATCCGGCATATTTGACGACAGAATCAATCGCACCTGACGCTGATAGTCAAACGGGCTGCCCTGACGATCGTCGTCTCCGTCTGTGACTCCGATTCGACTGCGAAAAAAACGAAAGTCCTCCGTGCCAATGGCCAGAGTTGCACTGGTCAGAATTACGCTGGAAACCTTGTTGAACAGTTGATCTCGCAGTATCGGCCCGACCTCAACCGGTGCGCTCATCAGAACCAGTCGCTGCTTCTGTGGGCCGGACCGTTCAATCCAGTATACAGCGTCGTCCGCCCGTTGCTGACACCATGCCGACAGTCCGTCGGCCAGACCATTGCATCGAGAAGCCGCTGCACGCAGTTCGACCTTGTCGCCTTCAGCAGGAACGCCCTCGGCATGGGCTTCGAGCATTCGGGCAAGTTCTGCCAGAGCTGCCGACAGATTGTTTTCCACATCAACCGTGCGATCCAGACGACCATTGCTTCGACCAAATCGCCGGGACCAATCGTCGACCGCCATAAAGAAATCCCGACACAGATGCCGGACTCTCATCACCTGTCGCTGAGCCTTCTCCAGCTTATGCACGATCAGCAGCCCACGTTGAGCGTTGTCGTTGTACAGTTTGTTCAACAGATAGTTGAACTGCCCTTCGGAGAGTTTGAGACCCAGATGATCGGCTGCGACACTTTCAATAGTGTGCGCTTCGTCAAAGATCACGGTGTCGTAGTCCGGAAGAATACTCGCACCTTCGCGCCGCAGCGCCAGGTCAGAAAAGAACAGAGCGTGATTGACGACCAGCAGATCGGCATTCCAGACTCGACGACGAGCTCTATAATAATGACATTCGTTGTGAAGAGGACACTTTCGACCCAGACAGTCACCGTGATCGCTGGCAACTTCATCCCAGACCTGCGACAGCGGCTGAAAGGGAAGATCCGAACGACTGCCGTCCGTTGTGTGTTGCGCCCAATCGCTGATCTTCGACAGCTGACGCTGACCGTCCATTTCGAACAGTAATTGCTGTGATGCGCGCTGCGCCGCCTTGCCGGTCCGACGCAGACTAATGTAATTGCCCCGTCCTTTGACCAGCACCGCAGAAAACTCAACGGGAAGAACAGCCTGCAGAAACGGCAGATCACTTCCAATCAGCTGCTCCTGCAGACTAATCGTATGTGTGGAAACAATGATCCTGCGACACTTGTCATCTTCGTTCCGACGTTGCCCCGCCGCCAGGATAGCCGGCACCAGATACGCAAAACTCTTACCCACACCAGTCCCCGCTTCAGCGACGAGGTGATGGCCGTTCAGAATCGCGCGCTCAACTGAACCAGCCATGGCCAGTTGCTCCGGCCGGGATTCATACGACGTCAGACGTCGCGCGATGCTGCCATCGGGGCCAAGAACCTGTTCCGCACAGAAAACTTCGTCGTTCATGTGTCCTGTGTCTCGGAATCCACTGCTAAAGGAGGGGGATTCGGCATCGTGTCACACATCCCGGTACGATGAACGACCAAAAATGCCACATCATCCACCAACGGTGCATCACCGCGATGAACGTTCAGCAATCGTCGCAGTCGGGATTCAAAGACCGTGCGGTGTGCCGTCGCGGCTTCTTCGATCAGTTCCACTTTCCGCGGCCGAGTGAGAATTTCCCCGGTCGGAGATGTCACCTTTGTGATGCCGTCGCTGGCCAGTAGAATCACGTCATTCTCGTTTAGCTGGAATTCGGACTCCAGATAAGCGTGGCTTCCTTCAGTCAACGGTGGACCAATCACATCCGGAGCGTCAATTTCCGTCACTCGATTACCCTGGATCAACGTCAACGAGCAATGACCTGCCACCGAGACCGTCACGGACGAACGTCCCGGATCCAGAATCATCACTGCAATGGAGGTGAGAGTCGGCATATGCTCGAGTCGTCGGGACAGAACCTGTTCCGTCTGCCGCAGAGCTTCAGCTGTCGACCCTGTTTCTGTGACGGCACCGATCAGCTGGCGTGCCAGCAGAGCCATCAGGTCAGAGGCGTCAGCACCTCGTCCTGGTGCCTCCAGCAGCAAGCACGCAATTCGTCCATCCGGCAGTGCAACGTAGTCGATCAAATCCGTCGCCAGGTCAGGCGCCGGGATAAGTTCATGAGCAACTCGGTAGCCGTCGAGTTGCGGCGGAGCCGAGGGAGCGAGCTGAGATCTCAGTCGTTCGGCGGACGCAACATTCGTCTCAAGAACGGCGCGTGCAACCTCTGCTTCCGCCGCGGCAGCCTGCTCCATCGCAGCAGAAATGACGTGACTGACCACAACCAGCTGCTCCAGATTCTGCTTATCCAGCGGACGCCTTGCGTTCCTGCTGTCAATCTGAATGGCGCCAATGCTGTGCCCCACCAGTCCGATCAGGGGGACACACATAATTGACCTCATTGCCGGATTGTCAAGTTCGGAGTTCCCGGCAGCAGTGTCTTTCCAGTGGTCAACATACAACATGGCTTCAGTATTCTGCATGCAATGCCGCACAACGGGCAGGCAGATCTGAACCTCTTCATCCGCTCGACGTGACACAGCGGCGGCGACTCCGATGTCATTGCCATGTTCGTTTCGCAGCACAACGGCAATTCGTTCCACAAGCTGAAAGACTTCAAACAGGTGCTGCAGTGCGCGAGAGATCACGTCGTCCAGTTCAATCGTACGCCGTAGCCCATGTATCATTCGCAGAACATGGTTCAACTTCAGAGTCGCATCCGTCAGTACCGGCCACGCACCAGCGTTCGTGACTAACATTCTAGCGACAATCTGCCCCTCACGGACGATGTCTGTGCCGAGGTCATCCTTCGAAATACAGTCGCCCGGAGCCACAATCCTGCGCCGGACCGAGTCTTCATTGTCACTACCGGTTTCCGAAACGCTGACTACTTTTGCTTTGACCCCCCAGCTTCCGAAAGCCTCAGCGAGCGAATCCTGAGTAATAAAGGTGAAAGGGAGTGTTGAAACCTCCACCTGATCGCCATCGTTCAACGGCGTTCGTTCGCGGACCGGCTGGCCATTAACCAGTGTGCCGTTACGACTGCCCAGATCTTCAACGAAAAACCGATTGTCCTCACACGTGATGCGAGTGTGGAAGCGACTGACAGCCGGAGACGCAACGACCACATTGCAGTCTTCATGGCGTCCGATGGTGGTGATATCGTCCTGGACCGAAAACGATGGCAGCGGCGGCTCGCCGAAAACTTGTTGAAGAACGGCCATATTCGCGAGCTTAAATTAGCACCTGTTGTCGGCCGACTGCGGGAAAGGATTCGCCGTGACAACTCAGTGTCGACGCCCGCTCTGTGAAAACTGCACCTGGGCAGCAGAACACTGGTTCAGGTATCTGAATCAAGGTCATGAATACGATGCAGCATTAATAGATACAGATACTCAAAAATGGCAACCAGAACCTATTGTGGTCGCCCAAAGACCATGATCGTAATGTCGTCATTCTGTGCGCGGCCGTTAGCGTGCGAGCGAACGTCCGCCAACATGTCTTTTCCAAGTTGTTCCGGATCCGTTGACCCGTTTTCAATAAACTTGATTACTCGCTCCTTGGAATACAGATTTCCATCGGGATCCATCGCTTCGTCAACACCATCTGTAATTAACGTAAAGATATCGCCCGGATCGATCTGACGCTCCACGACTTCGTATGGATATCCGGACATGATGCCGACAGGAATGCCAATAATGTCGTCACTGAATTCCTCAATCGTACCATCGGCCTTCTTGATGACGGGGGACATGTGACCCGCATTCGTCAACGTAATCCTGTTGGTTCTCAGATCGATGACACCCAGGATGTAAGTCACAAAGCGACCTTCCACCATGCTGTGACACATGTGATCGTTGATTCGTTGTATCGCCACGCCCACGTCGTCAGTGAAAGTCATCGTGTTTTGGACAACGCTGGACATTCTCGACATAATCAAAGCACCAGGAACGCCTTTCCCCGCAACGTCACCAAAGGAAACACAAACCTTGTCTTCTGAAACCATGAAGCAGTCGAAGTAGTCACCGCCGACCGCCTGTGCGGCGTCGTAGGATGCGAAGAACTGGTAGCCGGAGACGTCTGGAAGTTTCTCCGGCAGCAGAGCCCTCTGGACGCCCATCGCGATATCCATTTCCTTGTCCTGCTTCTGTTTGGCCATATAACTGACCAGAAGTCGGGCATTTTCATAGGCATTGGCGGCCTGACTGGCGACTGCCAGCAGCAGCTGCAGGTCATCATCGTTGAATCGCTTCATCGGATTCTGCGTGTCGAGATTGATCACGCCGAACGGATTGTCCTCAAGATCCAGCATGGGAACACACATCATCGAATGGATGGTCAGACTGGAAATGGACTCACTGGCACTGAACCGGGAATCACTGGCAGCATCGGCCGACAGGATCGCAGATTTTTCCTTCAGCACTTTCTCCAGGATTGTCCGACTCAGGCGAACAGTTTCGTCGTTGTTCAGGTCGCGGTGCTTCTGCGCGACGGGAAGCAGCGGGCCCCCTGGCGTCGACTGGATCAGAATCGACCCACGATCCGCCTGCGGAAAGATTTCAAACAGCGTTTCCAGTATTCGCGGCGTGATATTCTTGATCTCGACCGTACCGGCCAACGCCTTATTGATCTTCAGGATGCCTTTCAGCTTGTCCTCAGGAAGTACGTCCAGCAGGCCATAGCCTCCGGCTGCTGCAGCGCCCATAATAGTGCTGCTGGAGTCTTCACTGAACTCCAGCCCGACTGTGGTGCCGAATCGGCTTGAGTCGGTATCGCTGGTAGCGTCGTCCTCAAAACGAAACTTGATTGGACCGAGCTTGATGCGGTCTCCGTTCTTTAGTGTCGTCGGTGAGGTCGCTTCGAGTTGCTTTCCGTTGATAAACGACCCGTTGCCGCTGCCAAGATCTTCCAGCAGAATCTGATCGCCCTGTTTCACCAGCTGTGCGTGGAAACGGGACACCATGTTAGAGTCCAGCTGAACAGTACAGTCAGGGTGCCGTCCCAAACGGGCTGGAAATTCAGTCAGTTCATACGGAATCGCCTGACCTTCTTTCAGCAGAACGATGCGAGGCATAGGAAAATAACTCCGGGCCGATGGGCTCTCAGAAAGCCCGCATGAATAAAGGAAACTGCAAATGAGCGGCGATTCTAGACAAAACAGTATCACGATGCTCGGCAAACAGCATTTTCAGAAACGGTTTACTGACTCTGCGTGAGCAGAGCCAGTATTTTCAGAGCCGAAATTGCCTCCGCACATCCTAAAACTGTCAGAGTTGCGTCAAGCGGGGCCAAAAATCGCTTCGACATTGCCGCGAAGCACCAATTTGCCCAGTTCTACAGCTTTTTCAACCGACCAGCCGCGATCTACCACAAAATCACTGGCCAATGTCCTTGCGAGGATCCGTCGATACATCGCGAATTTCGGCAAAGCAAACTCCAGCTTGTACATGTCGCTGTAGTAGCCGATTTGTTTGGTTTTCGGAACGGCCTGCAACCGCGCTCGCGTGTCATTTTCAATGAAAACCGGAATATTGGAATACCACCAATGTCCGTTCGTCACGACGTTCGGGAAAATCCATGAATAACTGACCAGCTCCTGGTTGCTGGTTTCAGAAAGTACGGATACCGGAAACGTCACCTGAGGAAAGGCGTTAAAGAGGGCTTTGTACTGAATCAACGAGACCCTCTTATCATACAAATCCTGCCCCTGAAAAACGCCTGCCTCGAAGACTCGACGATTCACACCAATCATCAGGTCAAACGGCAGCTTGTACTCCGCACACAGCTCTGCAAGACTCCAGAACACAAAGCAGCTGAGTGACTCAGTCTCACTATCTGTCAGCTCTGCGCCGGAAAACACCTTCCCAATCAGCGCGTCTGCCGTGCTCGAGGACACCGCTCGCGGAGAAAAATACGGCGGCAGCGAAATCGCACACGCCCGAGCGTTGTTCTGCGTAAAGTGAATAAACAGCTTTGCCAGAGCATCCTTCATAGAAGCTGAGTTACCAGGGTTAACATCCGTACACTTTTGCAGGCGTTCCCTCACGTCCGGCTTGCCGAGATGAAACACCAGGTCATCGGTGCGCAGACAAGGCACGTAGAACGAAGAATCGAAGCCGGTCAGAGGATCATCGAAATCGTTGGTGAGATACACCTGATCCAGACCGCTTTGCTGCAACACCTGCTGTTCCCAGTCCGGAGCCTGCATTTTGGCCAGAGAATCGTCGTACAGCGACTCCCAGTTGTCTTCCGTGATGCGATCGTCGCTGAAGCCAAAGAACGTCTGAGACATTTCCAGCAGCCAGCTGTACTGAACTGTGTTTTCAATTGTCGCCAGCCAGGGAACCAGACGACCAACCTTTTCCTTCGGCGAAATCCCCGGTTCTTCGATCTGGGCCTTTGACAGCCCTGCTGAATGAGCCAACTCCGTGTAATAGTGATAGCCCATAATGTCCGCCAGAGTCTCAGATGCGGCAGACAACGGGTTGATGTGTGTGTGAGGGTCAATCAGTCTCAGGGATTCAAGTTCCGTGAGAATCTCCTGCGCGACCTGCTGAGACATAATTCAACAATTTCCTAAACTCTGACTGCAATAAAAAGACCGCTGAACGGGAATCCCGATTCGTTATCGGTGATTGACCAAACGTGGTACCTTACAGAAACGGCTCCGATTCGCTCACATCTTAGCTTTCAGCAACGGCGGCTGCCATTTACTAACGACGTGAAAACAACTTCCCCATTTTTCGTAGCTGCAATTCCGGCCACAAAAATGCTTCTGACACAATTCTGAATGGTCTCCACGAAACAACTTTCATGAGAAGTATCGAATACCTGAATGAGCTCATTCCATTCCCGTCAGTCAGCAGAACCTCCAACGTTGACGTGAGTCGCTGGGTCGATCAACGTCTTCAGGAACTCGGGTTTCAGACGGAATGGCTGGAATACAACGACGCTACCGGGTTGACAAAGTCCTGCGTGCTCGGTCGCAGAGGACCGGATACCGGACGCGGACTTGCGTACTTCTGTCACACCGACGTGGTCCCGGTCGATTCGTGGAGCTTTGGGAACAGCGGACCGTGGGAGCCACTGCAAACCGATGACCGCCTTTACGGTCGCGGTTCCTGCGACATGAAAGGTTCGCTGGCGTGCATGCTGGCCGCCGCGGAATCCGCAAAAGATCAAACCACCGACGCGCCCCTCTACATCGTCGCCACTGCGGATGAAGAAATCGGGCTGGTCGGCGCACGACATATTGCGGCGAACTCAACCACCTATCGTGACATCGTGCAACGTCAGTGCCGAGCGATCATTGGCGAGCCGACGCTGCTGAACGTGGTGCATGCCCACAAGGGCGGACGCGCGATGAAGATAACGTCTCACGGCGTCGCCGCCCATTCCAGTACCGGCAAAGGTCTTAACGCCAACGTCGCCATGATTCCGTTTCTGTCCGACGTGCGCGAACTGAGCCTGCGAATCGAAGGCGAGGCGGAGTGGCAGGACGACCGCTTTGAGCCTCCCACAATCAACATGAACATCGGCATCAATGACCACACCGGGGCGTTGAACATCACGCCCGCCCAGTCCGTATGCACCGTTTACTTTCGCACGATGCCGTCGATTGATGCCGAAGGACTTGTTGATCAGATACGATCACTGGCACAGCAGCACGGACTGGAATTTGGAATGATGTTTCAGGGCGAGTCGCTCTTCACTGACCCGCAGTCTGCTTACGTCGCGGAACTTCTCGACCTGACGAATACCGAATCGTCCCAGACTGTGGCCTACGGCACCGACGGTTCGTGCTTCACGGAACTCGACGACATCGTTGTCCTGGGCCCGGGAGACATCCGACAGGCTCATACAGACGATGAATGGATCAGTCTGGAGCAACTT
>JAQWLN010000060.1 GCA_029247265.1 Fuerstiella sp. | reverse complement strand
CGTTTCGACCGACATTGCGCGCCATGCTGCTGACGTTCGGACTCGCTGCAGAGTGGCCGTTGTCGATGCTGGTGACGGGCACGCTGCTGCAGACTCAGGCGGTCGGTCAGACGATGCTGCACTTCGGTCTGGCGCTGTCCGAACTGGGCATCATTCTTCTGTGGCTGAACTGCGTTCGTCAGGCGGTGCGGCCCGACGGCCTGGCTGAAGTTCACTTCGGGTGGAACAACACTGTTTGTCAAATCCTGCGGCAATGGTTTCATGGCACGATCCTTGTGACGCTGCTGCCATTATTCCTGTTTCTGGCCGTGCGCCAGGGAGGATCGGAAGGGGACCTGATCGAACGCAGCCTGTTCATTGTATTGATGATCATCGTGGGCGCTCGAGTCATACGTTTGCTGCTGCCACCGTCAAATCTTCTGGTCAGCCGACTGTCAGCATCGTTCTCAATCCTGGCAACATCGGGATGGCTCTGGACATTGGGCCCTGTCGCGCTGGTGGCGCTGGTGATCGTTATTTCGGTCACCGGTTTTCATTACACGGCCGTTCAACTGTCGATTCGCTGTGGACATACCCTGGTCGTGATGTCATTGCTGTTGCTCGGGCATCAGTTGCTGACACGCTGGCTCCGTCTGCACCGCACCTCAACAAGACTGCTGGAAGCTCGCGCACGTGCAATGGAGCGGTCCAAGTCCGACAGCGATGAAACAGATGCAGCGAATTCGTCCATTCCTCCTGTGGACGAGGATGAGGAAGATGTCGAAGTTTTTGGATTGCAGGCGGACGCACTGCTGCGGAACATCGCCTGCCTGACCGCCCTGGCCTGTATGTGGGGAATCTGGCTGGATGTGCTGCCGGCTCTGCGCGTGCTTGACCATAAGCCGCTGTGGACGGTGTACGAAGAAGTTGTCGTGCCGATCGAATCAGAGGAAGCGACGACTGTCCAGACCAGGATGGAGCGTCGCGACGTAACTGTCGGGAGCCTGTTATTTGCCGTGTTCACGCTGACATTAACGGTGATCGGTGTACGTCAGATTCCAGGACTGATTGAAGTCGTGCTGCGCAGTGAGTCGAAGCTTGATGCCGGAGCCCGCTACGCGATCTGCACGGTGATGCGCTATGTTGTACTGCTGATTGGCATGGCGATGATTTTTCGACTGGTCGGTCTGCGGTGGAGCCAGGTGCAATGGTTGGTGGCCGGGTTATCGGTGGGTCTGGGATTTGGTATGCAGGAGATATTCGCGAACTTTGTGTGCGGACTGATCATACTGGCCGAACGTCCCATTCGCATCGGCGATATTGTCACCATCGACGGAGTCAGTGGTGTCGTTTCGAAGATTCGAATCCGCGCGACGTCGATCACCGACTGGGATCGACGAGAATACATCGTGCCGAATCGTGAGTTCATCACGGGAAAGTTGTTGAACTGGACGCTAAGCGATACCACGAACCGAGTGGTGGTGAACGTTGGCGTTGCGTACGGCACAGATACCAATCGCGCTCGTGAAATTATGCTCGAGGTGGCTCGGAACCATCCCAACGTCATGAGCGACCCGGGGCCGATCACCACGTTCGAAAACTTTGGTGATAGTGCGCTGGACCTGGTGCTGCGGGCGTACCTGCCGAATCTGGACAACCGGTTGGGAACGACGACGGAGCTGTATACTCTGATCAACCTTCGCTTTGCGGAAGAAGGAATCTCTATTCCGTTTCCGCAGCGCGACGTTCACGTGCAAACGGATTCGTCAATCGACAAGGCGGAATGATGAGGCTTTGCCGCTCGAACGCCGGGCGGCAGATTCTGCTGAAGTCGCTAATCTGCAATGCGAGATGCGCCTCCGACGCCCCCGACAGGCTGGGCAAGACCGGCTGTATTTGACGTTGGCACGGGTTTTTCGGGATTTTGCGATCACGGTGACTGCGGTGGTCGATGAATGGGACAGAGAGCGATGTCTCACTGCGTCCGTTTTGCACTGCAAAATTCGAATGCTGCACTTTCCGAATTCTCGTCCACTCACCGTCAGGTGTCTGTCGTCAGTACAGGTTCCCCTGTACTGCTGCGCTGGTGGCCGTGATGATGCTGAATCCCCTTGAGGTTGAAGCATGGCAGGAAGCAACGTCGTCGGAGTTGTCGGACAGCCCTATTCAAAGCAAGCGAGCCCTTTCCCGACAGTCTCAGGCAGAACAGCAGTTGACTGCGGGTGGTGATGGGAATGCGGCAAATACCGGCGACCAACTGCTGGCACCGAAGTTAGTCGATCAGGTGCCATCGTCGGAACGTGCCGTAACGACTGGGGAAATTTTCAATGAAGGCGGTAGCGGTGTGCTGCATGAAGCGTTTAACGATGATGCACAGCTGCAATTACCACGGACAGTGGACGTACCCTTAAGGGAAACGCCGCTTCCTATTCGCGCCGTTGTGCAGGCCAACAGTGGCCTGATCACGCTGGTGGTCCGTGAGGCGTCGCTGGGTGCCGTGTTGAATGCGTTGGCGGAAGAGATGAATCTGAACATTGTCGCGGCAGGCGCGGTTACGGGACAGATCTCAATTACGCTCAATAGCGTGCCGCTGGACGACGCGCTGGACGCGATCCTGAATGTTAACGGTTACCGCTGGGTAAAAGATAAGGACATCATCATGGTTTCCAGCATCACCGGAGGCGCTGAGCTGTCCCCCCGCGTTCAGGGACGGGAAGTTCGGGTGTTTCGACTGAACTTGCATCGGCCGAAGACATCAATACCACGGTGCAGGGGCTGCTTTCGTCGATCGGAAATTCCTTTGTGACCACCGTTTCAGCAGACAAACTGAAAACGCGCGAGGAACTGGTTGTCGAAGATGTGCCTGAGTATCTGGCTCGAGTGGAGAGGTATATCGCTCAGGCCGACCAGCCGCCCCTGCAGGTGCTGATCGAAGCCCACGTGTTGCGAGTTGTGCTGCGTGACGACGATCAGCACGGCGTCGACCTGACCCTGCTGGCACGACTCGCGAGCGCCAATGTGACTCTTTCATCAAATGGCATTGCCAGTTCCACGGCCAGTCCCGCATTCTTGCTGAATGTGGACAGCACTGACCTGCAAGCGCTTGTGGAAATGATCAAAACCACGACGGACGCCAAAACTCTTGCGTCGCCCAAAGTTATGGCCGTCAATGGACAGGAAGCCAGGCTGCAGATCGGTGAACGACTCGGCTATCTGACCACGACAACGACGCAGACCAGCACACTGCAAGACGTTCAATTCATGGATCTTGGTGTTGTTCTGACGGTCACGCCCGTGATCGGCCGGGACGGACAGATTTTGATGACGGTGAAGCCAGAGATTTCCAGCGGGCGGATTAATCCCGCCACCGGTGTTCCCGACGCAGAAACGACAGACGTTGAAACCACTGTTCTGCTTCCCAATGGTCAGGGGATGGTGATTGGTGGACTTATCCAGGAGGAAAACAGTGATCAACAAAGCAAGATTCCGTATGTAGGTGACATTCCTTTGTTCGGCAGGCTGTTTCAGCGCCGTGTCAAAGTGAAGGAACGCAGTGAAATCATCATTACTCTGCTGCCTCGGATCGTGCCCTACTGTGAACCATTGGCCCAGGTGACGGAAGATCAGCAGTTGCAGCGCGCTCACACACCGTTGACTTATGGACCGTTGAACGAAGTGGATCGCCGTCGCCTGGATCCGAGTCTGCCTACGGCCACCGGGACATTCCATCCACCGGGGCGATCCATGGATCGCTTTCCGACGCCAGTGGGCGCGAACTCGCAGTTCAGGCAAAGTTTCAACTCCGGATTTAGGGTTCAGCGGCCGCGTTCTGTGCCACCAACGGGTGGCACGTATGATTCTGTACCGGCGGGGAGCCCGGCCGAGGAATTTCTGCCGCCGGTCAGTCGTATGCAGTCCGAAAGAAAACTCCCAATTCTACAGACATCCGGAATCCGTCAGGGCGGGTGGCATCGAGCGCGGTCAAGACGGTGACGATGTGCGCATGGAACGGACACCGCCCATTCCTCCGTCGGCCAGTGACAGACCACGGTGAGAACGTTGCCTGACCTGTCCATTCCAGCGATGAACGTCGTTGAAAGACTCAGGCGTCGAGGTCGCTCAGCGTTTCCGCGATTGTCTTTGCAGTGACATTCTCAAACGAAGCATAGGCGGGCAAACGAGTGAGTGCGTGAGCTCGGGTGTGGGAATGGGCGGCGTCGCTCATTACGAAGCTGCACCACACAAATGCGACTGTGGCACATATGCCCATCGTGAGCCAGCCAAGGTACGGTGTCAGTTGTTCGGCACGCGTGGATGTTATCACAACTTCAGGGATCTCGTGCAGTGTCCCGGCCAACAGCAACGGAGCCAGAGAAACTCCCTTTCTGCTGGCGTATCCTTCGCGTTTGAAGAAGTACGCGGAGAACCTGACGTCAGGAGAGTTTTCTTTGGTGAATTCGACGACTGGCTGCGGTTGGATTCTCTGTCGGCTCGATTGTCGGGGCAGCATTTGCTTCAACGTCTCATCCGCACTCATGGCCACGACGTGGACCAGTTGGTCGCCTGAGTCAGCTGTGGTGATCCAGGCGTCGTAGACTTTGCCGCCTCCATACGGATTTGGTCGTTCTTTGATCTCGGCCAGGCGGCGAAGACGTCCTTCCACTCGCCATGCGATTCCCCGCGAACCGTTTGGTGAGTCCATGAACAGCGCGAAGGCAGCCTTCGGCAGCATGTTTGGCTTCTTACCGGCAAGCAGAGACGCCATCTTCAATGTGGCGTAATATGCTTTTGACTCTGACGAGTAGACGCCAATGACATCGTCCTTCACGGTCTTCAATAAATCTTTTGGCACGCGGGGAACATTTGCGCCAGTGTTGCCGCTCAGAGGATCAGATTCCGCGATGTCAAGCGGTAGACGATTAACTGTGACCGTGACCAGGTTCGACGTTGTGTTTTCATGGGAAGACGCAGCGCCCGACAGAAACTCGTCATGCTGAATGGGACTGCCTTCTGCAGTGACTTCGTTCAGTTGAATTCTGCTGTTGGGAATCGTGCCAGTGGATGCGGCTTCCGTTTGTGTACGGCTGTCCGGAAACATTCTGTGCCAGAACTGCGGCCGTCGCACGATCGTGAAGCACAGTATTACTACGCCAATTCCGGCGATTAATGCTGTCAGGCGCCGCTGGTCTCCAGGCCGCAACGCCCCCCGCGGTCGTTGTTGTGTTCGAAATCGCACTGGTGTTGCTCCCGATCGGAAAACCGATCCTTCAAAGTCAACCAATTCAGGTTCCTTTCATTTTATGACTAAATATGGTGATCGGGCAAGACTTTCGCTCAAACTTGAGCACACAAAATGGGGACTCGAGCGAATATGGTGAGAACTTCGCAGATAGTTTGTACTGTGCTTGACGTCGACTGTGACTCCGAAAACAATCCCGCGCAGGACGAACAGCACCAGGTGTCCTGGGGCTGTTTCGTTAACCTCAGATTTTATGTTTTGCAGTAAGGCGTTTTTTTATGAGCGGTCCAATTGTTCGTACAGGTACCACCCCAGAGTTCTGGAAGAATTGGGACCAGGCATTCGGCGGCGGTAACGCTGGGGGCGATAAACCCACCAGAAAGAAGAAGACTGCAGCAAAGAAGCCAGCAAAGAAGACCGTGAAAAAAGCGCCGAAGGCGACTGCCAGTGCTGGTAAACCGAAGAAAAAAAAGAAGTCGAAGTCGAAGAAGTAGTTTACGGTGAGAACCCTGCTCTGCATCTGAATTCATGAAGGCCGAGTATCCGAACGACGTGGCGCGCTCCGACTGCAGCACGGCAGGTGCTGTCACCGTTGTGCTGGTGTGCGGTGTCTTCGTGTTGTATTCGTTCTGCCATGTCCCAATTCCCGGTGTCAACGAGCCGCACTACCTGTGCAAGGCGCGGGCGTTGTACGACAGTCAGTGGTGTGTACATGATCAGTTTCTGCATTCGCCCAATGCGCATCTTGTTTTCTTCGCGCTGTTCGGAGCAGCGGCAAAGATCTTGCCGTTAGCGGTTGTTGCAATTGTCGGACGAATCATCAGTTTGGTGTTGTTGGGCGTCGCGTGGGCCACATTAGGTCGGCGTCTGTCACTTTCACCGTCCGGTATTGTGGTGGCCGCGTGCTGCTATTGCGGCGTTGCCATGACCGGGAACTTTTCTGGTGAATGGGTGATCGGCGGACTGGAGGGCAAGGTCCCGTCCTACGGTTTTGCGCTGCTGGCGATATCAATTTGGCTTGACGCATGGAAGTCAGGCTCCCGACGTCTGTATGTCATCTCCGGAGCATTTGGTGGCTTGAGTGTTGCATTTCACCCGGTCGTGGGACTGTGGTTCTGCATCGGAATTGCGCTGAGTGAAGTGTGGATGTCTGCGGTGCCTGGTTCACGGGGCGACAGCGTGCCGAGGCGCACAGAAATCCTGTGGGTGCAGGATGGTCTGGCATTTTCGGCAACGGCGTTCGTTATTTCTCTGCCAGGACTCGTTCCGGTGCTGTCGTTGCTGACTCAAGGGGATGTCACTGGCAGCGAAAGCGATCGTGCGAACTACATTCAGGTGTTCTGGCGTCTCGCACATCATCTTGATCCCAGCACATTTCCCGTGCAGGCATGGATCCACACTCTGGTTCTGATTTTCGTCTGTATCCTGGGGATCTGGGGCCTGCGGACGTGGCAGGGGCAATCATCGCGGTCCACGGCGTGGCGTCCGTGGCTGACATTACTGGCTGCTTCCGCCGTCTTCGCGGTGGCCGGTGTTGTCGTCGGCTGGCATTCGGGGGCCGCTAGTGATATGCCCGACTGGCAACGGCGCGCTGTTGTTTTGAAATTTTACCCATTTCGACTGTTCGATGCACTTTTGCCCATGACAACGGCGCTGTTGTTCGGGGGGCTTATGGATGTTGCGGTCCGACGGCGTGCGGACAGACACGCGATCGAGGAACGGCTCTCTGTAGACTTGGGTGATCGAAGGCTGCGTCAGGGAGAAAACCGGAAACCAGGCAGCGCTGCGTTGGTGAGTGTCTGTCTGGTCATTGTGCTGTCTCTGTGGCAACGTACGCCGGCCCCAGGGGGCTATAGCCCCAAACAGTTCGTGGACTGGAAGTCAGCGTGCGACTGGATCCGCCTGAATACGCCACCGGACTCACAGGTGTTTACGCCGCGAGAGTCCTTTGCTTTTAAATGGTTTGCGGAGCGGGCGGAATACGTCAGTATCAAAGACTGCCCTCAGGATGCGGCGGGAATTCTGGAGTGGAATCAACGGTTATGGAGGATTCACGACTGGTCGCGTGAGTCGTTTCAGGATGGCCGTTTTGACGACGCGGATCTGGAGCGACTTCGGAGTATTACCGGCGCCAGCTACATACTCACCCGGCGATTGGGCCCATTTGAATCAACACCCGTGTTTCGGAACGACACCTGGAGAGTCTACGCGGCGGCGGAGGCTGAAATCGCCTTATGGTGACCATGGCTGTGGAGCCTGGAATCATTTCCATCGGGTCCCCTGCCCTGCAGGCCATTTGGAACCGTTCATGAGAACAGGTCCAGGTTCTGCGGCTCTAATATTCGCGGCGCTGACGTGAGCTGGGGATGCCCATTTGTTTGCGGTACTTCGTGATCGTCCGGCGGGCCAGTGTCAGTCCCTGTTTTGCGAGTGCTTCGACAAGTGCATCGTCACTAAGTGGTTTCGCCTTGTTCTCTGCATCGATCAACTCCTGCAGCTTAATGCGGATCGTGTCCCACGCCACATCTTCGCCGAGTGCCGTTTGGGTGCCGCCGCCGAAAAACCGTTTCAGGGGAAACAGGCCGCGAGGAGTCTGAATCCATTTCTCATCGACGGCTCTTGACACTGTGGTCACGTGAACGCCAACGCGGTCTGCGATCTGCTGCATCTTCAGCGGGGCGATGTGTTCGGGCCCTTTGTTCAGAAATTCGGTCTGATGGTCAACGATCTGCTGAGCCACCTTTCTGACCGTGCTGTAGCGTTGCTCGATCGATTCGATCAGCCAGCGAGCAGATTCAACTTTTTTCTTAATCCACTCTCGCGTTTCCGGCGTCGGGTTTTCCTTCAACATTTTTGCGTATCGTGGGCTGATTCGAAGTTCCGGTACGTATTCGTCCAGCAGCTTCACGATGTACCGGCCTTTGTCGTCTTTCTCAACAGCCAGGTCCGGCGTGACTCGCTGCACGGGGCGCTGCTCAAAGCCGCGGCCAGGGTACGGATTCAGGGTCTGAACCTGTTCGATTCCGACCTTGATCATATCGATGCTGTAGCCGGTTGCCTTCTGAATGACTGGTAGCCTGTTAAAGGCAATGTCCTCCAGGTGATCACGCACCAGTACTCGCATGACCTCGTGAAACGGCATGTTGTCCGTAATCTGCAGCAACAGCATTTCACTGTGGTCACAAGCTCCCACACCGGGCGGATCAAGGTGCTGGATAAGGGTCAGAATTTCCTCAGCCTGTTCCGATGTCAATTGCTGATCGTAGACACGATTGAACTGCTGGCCGATTTCAGGAAGCAGACTCTGCAGCCGACCGTTGTGGTCAAGGTGCTGAATCAGATACTCACCAAACTGTCGCAACGGTTCAGCCAGTGTATTGAATGAGAACTGTTCCAGCAGGTACTCGTGCAGCGACTGAGGGCGAGCCGTCATGTTGGCCATGGCATCGTGCTGACGATCCATGCTGTCGCTGACCTGATTGGACGATGGTCGCGCACCTCCGAAGCCAACATTATCTTCCGGCCATTCGGAGGCAATTTCCATCAACCGTTCGAAGTCGGACTCGTTGTTGGATTCGTTCTCTGCGACGAGCTCTCGTTCTCCAACCTCTTTACTCAGCTCCTTGGCCTCAGCCGGGTCGTTCGACTTGATGATCTCGTCGCCCTCGGCTGTTGGGGCGTCGCGGTCTTTGTCGACCATTTCCAGAGTGACGTTTTCAACCAGCTCCTGTTCGATGCGTTCATTCAGCGCCATCATATTCAGCTGCAGAATCTCCATCGACTGGATCATCCGCGGGGCCAGCTTCATCTGCTGGCTCATCTTCATTTGCTGAGAAATGTTCAGATGCATGAAAGAGAGCTTACTTCACAATGCAAACGCAGTGCCAACATTTTGCGAACACGGTGCCAACATTTCGTTTGTCATGGAACTCCGGTATGAACGTGCAGCGCGGTGTGTCGGAAAAGCTGTATTTTAAAAGGCTTGGCGACCACGCAACGCGTCCGCCAGCATTTCGCGGTTTGCGAATTCCAGGACACTGCCGGACGCAATGCCTCGTGCAAGCCGCGTAATTTTTACATTGTCGTTTTCCAGAAGATTCGTAATAAACAGAGCGGTTCCGTCACCCTCCAGTGTTGGGTTCGTTGCCATCACCAGTTCGGTGACGCCATCCTGACGAATACGTTTCACCAGTTGATGTATTGTGAGGTCTTCCGGGCCAATGCCGTCAAGTGGGGCGATTCTTCCTCCCAGGACGTGGTATCGCCCCGTGAACACACCACTCGATTCCAGAGCCACAACGTCCTTTGGCTGCTCGACAACGCACACCACATGGGTTTCTCGCCGAGGATCCAGGCAAAGGCCGCACACGTCATTTTCTGTCAGGTTGAAACATGTACTGCAGCGTTTGACTGACGTCTTCACATCACGGATCGCATCTGCCAATGCGTTGGCGTCTCCAGCGGAACAGGACAAAATATAGTTGGACAGTCGCTCGGCGGATTTCCTGCCGATGCCTGGCAGTCGACTGAATTCATCAATCAGCCGACCGACTGAGGGGCCGTACGGGTGCGGTGGTGCGTCTGATTTCATGATCAGTTACCACCCAGTCCCAGTTTAGAAAGAGCATCGCTCAGTCCTGGAACATTCATGTCTCCAGCAACGTCTGACATCGCCGTCGCCGCCGCATCTTTGGCCTTCTGGAGTGCCTGGTTGGCAGCTGCCGCGACCAGCTCCTCCAGCATCTCACGGTCCTGCGTCTCCACCAGTGACTGCTCGATTCGGACGCCGACGATCTTCATGTCGCCGGTCGCTTCCACTCGGACCATTTCGCCGCCGGCGATGCCTTCGACCCGCAGTTCACCGATTTTTTCTTTGGCCTCTGCCATGCGCCCCTGAATCTGCTGTGCCTGTTGCATCATCGATCCGAGGTTCTTGAGCTGATCAAACATCCAATATCCTTTTCAGTTTTCTCCGTCCGGAATCTCTCTTCTGGTCGGAGCGTCCGTGATGCGAACGACCTTCGCTCCGAAAGTGGCAACCACTTGCTGGACAAATTCGTCCTGGTCCGGATCAATGTCGTCACGCACCTGCAGAGGTGCTGGATTCCTGACCTGAGATGCTGAGTTATTATGTGTTTCTGGAGCTTTCTGTGCTTTCGCGGGACGTTCTGGTGCAACCTGTTGAGCTGGAGTGCTGTTCAGCACCTGTAATGTGACCAGCGGGTCCACACCCGTCAGCCGGTTCACAATCGACTGGATTGCTGACCGGCTTTCGGACTGCTCGATGACTCTCTTTTGGAAATCATAGGTTGCCCCCAAACGTAGTTCTAGGCCGTTTGGTCCGGAAATTGCTATTGACTCGACCGACTTCATTGCGGACGACAATGTAAATGCTGTTTCAGAAATGATTTCTGCCAACAGTCGGTCTGCATTCGCGGCGGAGAATTCCAGGTGTGGGCCGGTTTCCGGAGGTGCAGAAGTGGTTTCCGCCACCACTGTTACGGGAACTTCAGGATTTTTTTTTTCCGTGTTAACGGGCACTGCAGCAGCCGGCGCCTCCGGAATCTGAACGTTGCCGGTTGTTGGTGGCAGAGTCGGCAACTGGCCGGATAACAGACTGCTGATTGCCGTCAGGTTCTCCAGCATGGAAATCTGAACCAACGCCATTTCCAGCAATACTCGAGCAAATGTGCTGCGCATCATTCGCCCCTTGGCTTCAGATAAAATCTGAAAGGCAGCCATGATGTTTGTCATTCCCATTGTCTGAGCCTGATGGGCCACATCTTCTCGCCTGGTTCCGCCGACGCTGCACAAACCTGCTTTGGCGCCAGCACTTAACGTCACCATTTGATCGCGTACGTAACCGACGCACTGATCAAGCAGTTCTCCAGCCTGAACGCCGGACGTCATTGCTGTTTCCAGGATATTCAGCACATCACCGGGGCGATGTTGAGTGATCGCCTCAAACATCGATACCAGCATTTCATCACTGGCCGTGCCCAGCATGCGGTGGACGTCTTCTGCGGAGACTGTCCCGTCACTGAATGCCAGCAACTGGTCAAACAGTGACTGGCTGTCTCGCATCGACCCACGTGCGCGGCGCGCGACCAGATCAATGGCTTCGTCTTCAACTTCAAAACCCTCTGCCGCAGCAATCTCTTTCAATCGCAGGCCAATGGAATCCTCACCGATGGCACTGAAATCGAAACGCTGACAACGTGACAGAATTGTGTCGGGGACTTTGTTGGGTTCAGTCGTACAAAAGACGAATTTTACATTCGGCGGCGGTTCTTCCAGGGTCTTCAACAGAGCGTTAAATGCTTCGCGAGTCAGCATGTGAACTTCGTCAATGATGTACAGTTTAAACTGTGTTCTCATCGATCGCACGTTAACGTTTGCTCGGAGCGAGCGAATATCATCAATTCCGCGATTGGACGCTCCGTCAATCTCCAGCACGTCGACATCGTTACCCGTAGCGATGCCGTCACAGATTTCACAGTCGTTGCAGGGGACGCCATCTTCTGCGTTTGGGCAGTTCAGGGCCTTGGCCAGAATGCGCGCGGTCGACGTCTTGCCGACACCGCGCGCCCCGGTGAACAAATAAGCGTGTGCAACGCGCCCCGCCCGAATAGCGTTGCGCAGTGCCTGAGCAACGTGCTTCTGCCCCACTACGTCGTCGAACGCCTGAGGGCGGAAACGCCGGGCAAGAACGGTATAATGACTTCCTGTGCTCACGGCAGGAGCTTCCTCATATCAAACGAAAAGCGGAATACTGAAGGCCGAAGTTCGGCCATCAGTGGGCGATGCATTTCCCTAGTTACGTATTGTGACGAAAATACGTCGATTCCTCCACTCTACCGATGGTTCTGCTGAGTTCTGAGAGGCGGCCCCGAATCCACTACTGATTTCCACCTGCACTCCGGGGTGTCGCACCCGGATCCTGATAAGACCTCGATTGCCGGCGCCGATCTTGTCTACCTGCACGATTGCACTAATCTATGACAGCTTGATTTGACGGAGGTGAGTGTCAGCGACGGGGCGATTGCGAATCTCCAGCGGTCGCTGCCTGACTTAATAATTGTTTCCTGTAGGGCGGCGTCGCCGCAGGACGAGCACCGGTCGGCATCGCCCGGCCGTTGCTTCATGATAATTTTGTTTTCCGCGTTGAGGACGTCGTAACAGCGATGTCGTAGATCCTCCGCCATGGGGACACAGTCGAATGGACGTTCAGATTGTTGACGGTGATCTGCTTGACCAGGACGTTGACGTTATTGTAAACGC